>DASPVQ010000014.1 GCA_035622275.1 Thermoplasmata archaeon
CTACGGCGAAGCCCCGACGGACGCCTACCAGGCGTTCGTCACCGCGCTCTCTCCCGAGGCGAACGGGGAGATTCTGCTCGGACCCTCCGACGAGGACGTCGTCCGTTTTCTCATCGTGCTGCGCCCGGGCCTCGCCGAACCTCTCTCGCGCCTCTCCCAGGCGCGCGGCGTGCGCCTCACGCCCGTCCCGCATCTCGATGGGACGGTCGCGGAGTCGCTCGCGGCCCTGCGAGCGCGCACGGTCGAGATCGTGGGCCGTCGTACCGAGATCGCGGCCGCGCTCGCGAAGATCTCCGAGGCCTGGTATCCTACGGTGAGCGCGATCGCGGAAGCGCTCGAGATCGAAAACCGGAAATCCGAGGTCGTGACGAAGCTCGGAGCGAGCCGCTCCGTCTTCGCCCTCGAGGCGTGGGTCCCCGAGCGCGACCTCGCGCGGCTCGAATCCGTCGTCCGCGCCGCGAGCGGGGACCGAGTCTACTTCTACCGCGTCCCGACCCACGAAGAGCCGCCCACGATGATGTCGAACCCCTCGGGGGTCCGTCGCTTCGAGTTCTTCATCCGGTTCTACTCGCTGCCGCAGGCGACCGAGTGGGACCCGACGCTCGTCTTCGCGATCGTCTTCCCCATCTTCTTCGGCTTCATGCTCGCCGACTGGGGCTACGGGCTCACGATCCTGTTGATCTGCCTGTGGATGATCGCCGGCTTTCCCGGCGCTCGGCGCCTGCCGAAGTTCGGCCGCGACTTCGTCAAGCGGATCATGGGTCCGCAGGGGATGCGCCAGCTCGCCTACGCGCTCCTCCCCGGCTGCGCGATCGCGATCGGGCTGGGCCTGTACTCGGACGCGTTCTTCGGCTTCCCGCTCTTCCACGCGCTGTTCGGCTACGATAGCCCGTTCGTGCCGAGCCAGCACGTCCCGGCGCTCCTGCTCTTCGCCGGCTTCGTCGGGCTCGCGATGGTCAGCCTCGGATTCCTCTTCGGCCTCCTCAAGGAGTACTTCCACCACCACCCGCGGGCCGCCGCGGGCAAGGCCGGCGGGATCGTGCTGGCCTGGGGGATCGCGTTCTTCGGCCTCTGCGTGATCCACGGCGCGGACCACGTTTCGAACCCGCTCTTCGACCTCTATGTCGCGATGCTCGCCGCGGGCCTCGGGCTCCTCGTGATCGGCGAGGGGATCCAGCTCGGCGTCATGGGCCTCATCGAGGTGCTCAGCCACATCCTGTCGTACACGCGGCTCGTGGGGATCCTGCTCGCGAGCATCATCCTCGCCCTCGTCATCAACTCCATCGGGGGCGGGCTCGTGGTCGGCGGGACCCTCGTCGGGATCGTCGCGGGCCTCGCGATCATCCTGGTCGGCCAGTCGTTCAACGTCATCCTCGGCGTCTTCGAGCCGGGGATCCAGGGCGCGCGGCTGATCTTCGTCGAGTACTTCTCCAAGTTCTACTCGGGCAACGGCCGGCCGTTCCGGCCGTTCGGCGCCCCCCGCACCCACACCGTCCCGACGGTCGCACCGGACGGGCTCGCCGCGGGCCCGCTCGTCCAGGCGCCCCCGCCCGACTAGAGGCGCGGGACGACCAGGAGCGGGCTCAGTCGCTCGGGCGCGATCCCGTACATCCGGCCGAAGGCGATCCGCCGCAGGTCGGCCCGCTCGAGCTCAGCGAGCAACAGGTAGGTGAAGATCACGCTGAGCGAGAGCGGGTAGGTCCGCAGCCGGCGCAGCTCGCCGAGGGCCCGGTCGCGCGCGAGGGCCGACTCGAAGCCCCCGAGGCTTCCCCCGCGCTGGAACTCCTCGGTCCCCTCGGCGATCGACGGGTAGCGATCGGCGAGGCGCTCGGCGAGCTCGACCACGCCGCGGGCGCCGAAGAGGTCGGGCGCGAGGGACGCCGGTAGGCTGCCGCCCTCGAACCAGCGCTGGAGCACCTCGTCGAGCGCGAGGTCGCCCGCCTTGCCCTTGAGCAGCAGCAGCGCGTTGCGCAGGTCGATCTCGCTCGAGAGGAACTGGCGCACGACCCACTCGTCGCCCTGGAAGAACCGGGCGGCCTCGCGGACGGTGCGGAAGTAGTCCTGGTCGAGGGCGTGGACGACCGGGAAGATGTCGTGGGTGCGCTCGAACGTCTCCAACAGCGGCAGGATCGTCGCGCCGTAGCCGTACCTCACGAGGGCCTGGACGGTCGACTCGAGCGAGGGCTGGGCGAGCAGGGTCCGGTAGTCGTCGAGCGTGAGCACGCCGGCGTAGAGGCCGGCCGGGATGTCCCGGCTGGACACGAGGTGCTCGTCGGTCTCCGTCAGCGCCCGGCCCTGGGCCTTCGCGGCCAGGATCAGCTCGATGTTCTCGCGGTCCCACCGCGTGAGGTAGGCGCCGACGACCTGCCGGCCCGCGAACGGCGTCGCCTCGAGGGCGTGGCGGTTGCGCCGCACGAACGTGCGGTTCGTCCCGACCTCCACGAGCGTGATCCCCTGGTAGGCCGCGCGCGCCTGCTGCAGGTCCGGCCCGTAGGCCGTCCCCTCGAGGAGCTTGGCGATCTCCGCCGGGTCCCGGGCCTGGACGAGGGCCGGGTAGGCGTCCTTCGGAAGGAACGCGCTGAACTCCGGCCGCAGGCGGCCGAGCGCGCTCGCGTACGCCGACGAGGCCACGGTCCTCCCTTCAGGCGAGGAGCTCGCGGACCCGGTCCTCGCGCAGGCGCAATAGCTCGTCGAACGAGAGGTTCAGCCGGCGGTTCCCGTCGGGCGTCTCCGCGACCAGGCCGCCGACGATCGGCCGGGGCGTGGGGTCGAACGACTTGCCCGCGATCTTGCCGAGACGGGCCGCGTCCTCCGCGCGGCCCGAGACGCGGATCGGGCGGCCGAGCTCGTTCGTCGCGACCGCGACCATGCGCCGGAGCACCTCGGGGTACTCGGGGTCGTTCGTGAACTCCGCGAGCAGGACGCGGGTGGCCCGGAGCCCCTCCTCGAGCCGGCGCTCGCGCGCCTCGTACAGGCGCTGGCGCGCCGCGAGCTTGGCGGCCGCGATGCGCTGGGCCCGCTCGCGGGCGATCTCGGCGTCGGCGGAGCGCGCGCTCGCCGTGCCCGCGTCCGCGATCGCGCGATCGCGCTCGGAGGCGAGCCGACCCAGCTCGGTGCGCTGCGCCTCGAGCGTCGCGCGCAGCTCGGCCTCGCCGCGGGCGCGGATCTCCTCGATGAGGCTGTCGAGGCTCATGCGCCGGGCCCCGCTAGATCGCGCCGATCAGCAGGATGAACCCGAGCACGAAGCCGATGATCCAGAGCGTCTCGGGGATCACGAAGAAGAAGAGGACCTGCCCGAACTTCTCGGGCTTCTCGGCGATGATGCCCATGCCGGCGGCGCCGATCCCGGACTGGGCCATCCCGGTCCCGATGAGCCCACCGGCGATCGCGATCCCGGCGGCGAGCGTAGCGTACGGGTCGGCCATGGCGCAACCGCGCGGCCGAGAAAGGTCGGGTATATAGCCCCACCACCGCCGTCGCACGGCGGGGCTAGGCGTCGGCCTCGGGGGCCGGCTCGGGCGGCTCGGCCGCGGCCTTCGCCGCGGCCCGGGCCTGGCGTTGCACCAGCCCGATCGCCCCGGCCCAGGCGACCCCGCCGAGCACGTAGGCGGTCACGCAGACCGGACAGATCGCGTGAATCTGTGCGACCTCGACGTAGAGCAGGTACAGCGCGAGGGCGACCCCGGCGCTCGTCAGGCTGAGGAGCGCGTAGGCCCGGCCGCGATCGCGCGGCCGCTGTTCGGCGAGGCCGGCGGCGACGAGGATCGCGACGAACCCTCCGACGCCCCAGGCGAAGTCGGGGATCCCGAGCGTCGAGGTGAGGCCGCTCGTCAGCACGCGCGAGCAGGAGATCGAGGAGCTCACGGAGCAGACGCTGGCAAGGCCCGGATCCAGCACCTCCGCGGCCGCGAACAGCGCGGCGATGAGGCCCAGCCCGGCCGCGAGGTAGACGACGGTGCGCAGCGAGCGGGTTCGCATCGTCCCTACGGGATCTCGGCGAAGTCCGCTTCGACGCCGCTCGTGGTCGCGCTCGACCAGTGCAGCGAGGCCGCGAGCTGTGAGACGGGGGCCCCGGTCGACTTGGCCATGAACGCCATGATCCACCACGCCTGGAACTGGACGGCCGTCCACGGCCCGCCGGACTCGCCCTGCACGTCGGACAGGACCGTCGAGGCCCCGGTCCCGGCCCAGTCCTGGAGGTTCTGCGGGTAGATCAACTGGCTCTGGGCGTGGACGTACTGGCCGTTCACGACGAGGAACGGGATCGTCCCCCCGCTGTAGGCGGAGACGTACGCCGACTGGAAGCAGGTGGAGGTGCCCGGGAACGGGTGGCCGGAGTAGCTGCCGACGTACTCGCTGACCTGGAACGACACCCAGCTCGAGGTGTACCCGATGTTCGCGAGGACGATCTCGGGGGTGCTCGGATAGACATCGGACGGGTCGGAATAGGCCAGCGCGTTCCCCGCGCCCGAGACGTTGCCGAACTCGCTGAGCGCCTTGTAGATCGCCCAGCTGCCGGCCGAGCAGTACGGGCACCACTCGGCGCCGAAGAAGTAGACGACCGGCTTACCGCTGTCCTGCCAGGCGCTCATGCTGCCGTAGGCCCACGGGGACACCGCGGCGCTCCCCGAGCCCGTGCCGCTCGTCCCGATCGTGCCCAGCGTCGAGTACGGGGGCAGGTACGGGCATCCGAACGCGAGGTAGCCCGTCAGGCCGACCGTGCCCGCGAGCACGAGCCCGAGCGCCACGCCGCCCACGAGCGTCTTGCGGTACGTCGGGGTCCAGCGCTTCTCCTGGGTCCGCCACAGGCCGAAGCACAGGATGAACGCGGCGGCCGCCACGCCGAGCGCCAGCCACGGGATCGCGGGCAGCAGGAGACCGACCGGGGACGGGACGAGATAGGCCAGCAGGCCCCACAGGCCGAAGACCGGCACCGCGAGGAAGCCGACGCGCGGCAGGGTCCAGCGGTGCTCCCGCAGCTCGAGGTCCTGCTTGCTCGGACGGCTCGGGGCCTCGGGTTCCCGGCGACCCCCGCGTCGGCGGTGGCGATGGTACAGCGCCCGGAGCGCACGCCCGGGCTCCTGGACAGAGGCCTCCGGGTGGAACCCGACCTTCGGATCGTCGGCGATCCGGTCCCAGTCCCAGCCCCGGTCTCGGAGCTGCTCGACCCGGTCCCAGTCGACCATCGCCCTTGCTACGGGCGGCCCCCTCTTCCTCTTTACCCTCGCCCCCGAGACGCGGGACCCTTCCCCGCACGGGCCCGGCGACCCCTCCCCCTTTTATCCGGTCCGGGGTGACCCCCGCGATGCGTCTCACGTTCCTCGGGACCGCCGGTTCCTGGCCGACGAAGGAGCGCAGCGCCAGCGCGATCGCGCTCGACCTCGAGCGCGAGCTGATCCTCCTCGACTGCGGAGAGGGCACCCAGCGCCAGTTCTTCCAGTCGTCCGCTTCGTTCATGCGCGTGCGCCGGGTCTTCCTGACGCACTTTCACGGCGACCATTTCCTCGGGCTTCCCGGCCTCGTCCAGAGCATGAACCTCAACAACCGGACCGAGCCCCTCGACATCTACGGGCCGCCGGACGCGCGCGAGCTCGTCGAGCGCGCGCTCGCGCTCGGCTACTTCACCCAGCGCTTCCCGATCGCCATCCACCCGCTGCAGCCGGGCGAATCGGTGGAGCTCGACGGCTACACGGTGCGCAGCGCCCGGGCCGAGCACCCGGTGCCCGCGCTCGCCTTCCGCATCGAGGAGGGGCCGAAGCGTGGCCGCTTCGATGGCGCGCTCGCGCGATCGCTGGGCATCGAGGGGCCGGACTTCCGCCGCCTCGAGGCCGGGGAGTCGATCCGGGTCGGCGCCCGGGTGATCCATCCCTCCGACGTGATGGGCGAGCCACGGCCCGGCCGCTCGATCGTGTACTCGGGGGACACTTCGCCGAGCGACGAGGTGCGACGGCTCGCGCACCGGGCGACGGTGCTGATCCACGAAGCGACCGCCTCGCGCGAGATCGAGGAAGAGGCGAACCAGTGGGGCCACTCCTCCGCGCGCCAGGCCGCGGAGATCGCGACGGCGGCCGAGGTGCGTGCGCTGTTCCTCACGCACTTCTCCTCGCGCTACAAGGAGCTCGAGGCCCTCGAGGCCGAGGCGAACCTCGCGTTCCCCGGGACGAAAGCCGCGCGCGACCTGCTCGATCACCTCGTCCACCAGCCATGATCCGCGTCGACCTCGTCGTCGACGAGATCGCGGAGCTCGCGACCCTCGCTCCGGGTCCGATCCCCCGCACCGGCCCGGCGATGCGGGAGCTCGGGATCGTCCGGGACGCCGCGATCGGGATCGCCGGCCGCCGCATCGCCTGGATCGGTCCGGCCCGCCGACGGCGCTCGGAGGTCCGTCTCGCCGCCGGGGCTCGCACGGTCTCGGCGAACGGCGGGATCGTCGTGCCGGGCCTCGTGGACGCGCACACGCACGCGCTGTTCGCTGGTGACCGGGCGTTCGAGCTGCCCCGCAAGGCCGCCGGCGAGAGCTACGCCGAGATCGCCCGCTCGGGGGGCGGCCTGTATGCGACCGTGGCCGCGACGCGAGCGGCCTCCGACGCGATCCTCACCGACGAGACCGTCGGCCGGCTCGAGCGGATGGTCCGCCACGGCGCGACCACGATCGAGGTGAAGAGTGGCTACGCGCTCGACGTGCCCGGCGAGCTGCGGCTGCTGCGCCTGCTGCCACGGATCGCGCGTCGCGCGGGGGTCCGGGTCGTGCCGACCTTCCTCGGCGCCCACGCGGTGCCCCCCGAGTTCGCGGGGCGCGCCGACGCCTACCTCGACCGGCTCATCGCGGACGCCCTGCCGACGATCGCGCGCGAGGGGCTCGCGCGCTTCTGCGACGTCTTCTGCGAGCCCGGCTTCTTCTCGCCGGCCCAGGCCGAGCGTCTGCTCCGCGCCGCTCTCGCCTTCGGACTCGGGGCGAAGATCCACGCCGAGGAGTTCGTCGCCTCCGGCGGGGCGGCCGTCGCCGCGCGAGTCCGCGCCACCTCCGCGGACCACTTGCTCCAGGCGACGCCGGACGACGCGCGGCGTCTCGCCGCGGCCGGGGTGACGGCAGTGCTGCTGCCGCTGACGGCGTTCGCCGCGACGCGCGCCCACCACGTTCCGGCTCGCGCGATGGTCGACGCGGGCGTCCCCGTCGCGCTCGGCACGGACTGTTCGCCCAACGCCTGGGTCGAGTCGATGCCGCTCGTCCTCGCGCACGCCGTGCACGGCGGAGGGCTCGCTCCCGCCGAAGCGCTCTGCGCCGCCACCGTCAACGCCGCGCACGCCTGCGGCCTCGAGGACGCCGGGCGGCTTGTCGTCGGCGGACCCGCCGACTTCGCGCAGTTCGCGCTCCGCTCGCTCGATCAGCTCGGCTACCGCTTCGACGCGCGTCCGGCGTCGATTTACCGTCAGGGAAAACCGGTTTTCTCGGCGTAACTCCGTCAGCACATTCAAATAGGACCCCTATCTTTGTCGCCGGTCGAGGTCGCCAGCATGGCGGAGAAGGTCGGCAAGGAGCAGATCAAGCGCGAGAAGGGCTACCTGTACTACCTCGGGAAGGACGGGTATCTCTGGAAGACGCCCACGAAGCTGAACAAGTCCGGCAGGAAGGCGCGCGTCGGCACCGAGAAGATCACCCGCCAAGACGGGTACATGTATTTTCTCGACAAGAAGGGCTACGTCTCGCGCGCCCGAATGAAGAACGCCTGAGCCCGACCCACCTTTCCCGGGGAACCTTCCTTCGGGAGGGTTCCCCGGGTGCCGTTTTTTTCGCTGAGAGTCGCGTGCGTCCGAGCAGGCAAATAGTCCGAGCTCTCTGGTCCGCATCATGACGTGCCGCAACGCGCCGGACGACCCGAGGAAGTGCGAGCGCTGCGGGGCGTTCCTGTGGGTCGCCGACGAGGGCCTCTACTGCGGCGAGTGCGGCGTCCTCATGCCGTGCACGATGCGCGTCGTTCCCCCGCCGCTCCCCCGGTGAGCGCGCGGAACGCCCGGTCCGAGCGCGGACGCCGCGACCCGGAGGAGCGTCCGCGCCGCCGGACGATTCCGTTCTTCCGGAGGAACGCATTGTGCGCTTCGAGCGACGCGCCCCGGCGCGAGTTGCGCACTTCTGCGACCTACTCAGCTTATACCCGAACGCGCTTGGCGCCACCCGGAGGTTCTCGACGGGTGTTCTCCGCGGACCCGGTTGCGTCCCAACCTCCCGCCCGGCGGCGTGAAACGGCCTCTTCTCGGAGGCGTTCCGCGCGCTCGCGGTCGGCGAGATAGGGACCGCCGGCATCCCAACGAACCCGGTGACCCCGTCCCGCCCTCCGGGAGCAAGCATCGATGGCCGTTGCACGCAAGCGCCCCGCCTCCGCCGCCGAGGAGCCGCCCGCACGGGCGGCGCCGCGGATCGGCCGGGAACCGATTCCCGTCCCCCGTCTCGTCCCGCGCGGTAAGACCGCCTTCGACACCGTCGCCTGGCGGACCCACGACGCGCTCATCAAGAACGCCGAGGGGGCCGTCATCTTCGAGCAGAAGGGGATCCACGCCCCGGCGTCGTGGAGCGAGACGAGCGTGAACATCGCCGCGTCGAAGTACTTCCGCATCATCCAGGGCCGCCGCGAGACGTCGGTGGACGGGATGATCCGGCGCGTCTGCCACTGGATCGCCCAGAAGGGCGTCGAGCTCGGCTACCTCGAGACGGCCGACGAGGCGACGACGTTCGAGGAGAGCCTCGCCTACCTCATGGTCCAGCAGATGGCGGCGTTCAACAGCCCCGTCTGGTTCAACGTCGGCGTCCGCGATCCACCGCAGTGCTCGGCCTGCTTCATCCAGTCGATCGCGGACGACATGGACTCGATCCTCGGGCTCGCGACGAGCGAGGGGCGTCTGTTCAAGGGCGGCAGCGGGACCGGGACGAACCTCTCCCCGCTGCGGGGCAGCCACGAGCGGCTCGCCGGCGGCGGGATCGCCTCGGGCCCGGTCTCGTTCATGCGCGCCTTCGACGCGCTCGCCGGCGTCATCAAGAGCGGCGGGACGACCCGCCGGGCAGCGAAGATGGTGATCCTCAACATGGACCACCCGGACATCGTCGACTTCATCGACTGCAAGGTCCGCGAAGAGGACAAGGCGCTCGCGCTGATCCGCGAGGGCTATTCGTCCAACTTCGACGGCACCGATCCGGACTCGGCCTACGCGTCGATCGCCTACCAGAACGCCAACCACTCCGTCCGCATCCCGGACGCGTTCATGGACGCCGTCGTGCGCGACGGCGAGTGGAGGACGTTCCACCGCACCGACCACGCGGTCGCGGCGACGTATCCCGCCAGGGAGCTCTGGCGCAAGCTCGCCTACGCCGCCTGGCGCTGCGGCGACCCCGGCGTCCAGTTCGACGACCTCACCAACGACTGGCACACCTGCCCGAACTCCGGCCGGATCAACGCGTCGAACCCGTGCAGCGAGTACCTGTTCCTCGACGACACCGCCTGCAACCTCGCCTCGATCAACCTGATGAAGTTCCTCGACGCGAAGGGCCTGTTCGACGTCGAGCTGTTCCGCCAGGCGGTCCGGGCGATGATCCTCGCGATGGAGATCATCGTGGACGCCTCGAGCTACCCGACCGCGCCGATCGCGCAGAACTCCCACGACTTCCGCCCGCTCGGCCTCGGCTACGCGAACCTGGGCTCGCTGCTGATGCACTACGGCCTCCCCTACGACTCGGAGGCGGGCCGCACGCTCGCCGGCGCGATCTCGGCGTTCCTCTCGGGCGAGGGCTACCACATGTCGAGCGAGATCGCCAAGCGCACGGGGCCGTTCCCGGGGTTCGAGAAGAACCGGGCGCCGATGCTGCGCGTCATGGGTAAGCACGCCAAGGCGGCCGAGCAGATCGGGCTCAATGACCCGCGCCTCACGCCGCTCGTCCAGGCGGCGGTCGACCGCTGGCACGACACGGTGAAGGCCGGCGAGCTGTGGGGCTACCGCAACGCCCAGATCTCGGTGATCGCCCCGACCGGGACGATCGGGCTCCTGATGGGCTGCGACACCCTCGGCCTCGAGCCCGAGCTCTCCCTCGTCAAGACGAAGAACCTGGTCGGCGGCGGGGTACTGCGGATGGTCAACCGGACCGTGCCGGACGGGCTCGCGAGCCGCGGCTACGATCCCGAGGAGATCCGCGCCATCAGCGAGCACCTGGAGAAGACCGGGACGATCGAGGGCGCGCCGGGGCTCGACAGCGAGGACCTCGCCATCTTCGACTGCGCGCTCGCGCCGGCGGGCGGTTCGCGCACGATCGCCCCGATGGGGCACCTCAACATGCTCGCCGCGGTCCAGCCGTTCCTCTCGGGCGGGGCGTCGAAGACGATCAACCTGCCCAACGAGTCGACCGTCGAGGAGATCGAGAAGATCTACCTCGAGGCCTGGCGCCACGGCATCAAGTCGGTCGCGCTGTACCGGGACGGCTGCAAGGCGAGCCAGCCGTTCGAGACGGGCAAGGGGCGCGCCGGCGCCCCGGGTGGGCCCCGCGGTCCCACGCGCGAGCGCCTCCCCGACGAGCGCGATGCCATCACGCACCACTTCAGCGTCGGGGGACACGACGGCTACGTGACCGTCGGCCTGTATCCCGACGGCCGCCCCGGCGAGATCTTCTTCCGGGTGACGAAGGAGGGCTCGACCGTCAACGGGCTGATGGATTCGCTCGGGATCTCGATGTCGATGGCGCTCCAGCACGGCGTGCCGCTCAAGGACCTCGTCCGGAAGCTCGCGCACCTTCGGTTCGAGCCGGCCGGTGCGACGAACAATCCGAAGATCCGATTCGCGAAATCGATCCCCGACTACGTCGCCCGGTGGCTCGCGCTCGAGTTCCTGACCGAGGAGGAGCGCCGCTCGATCGGCCTCGAGGGGCCCGCGGCGGAGGGCAACGGCAACGGGAACGGCCACGCGCCCAGTGCGCCGGCCAAGACGGGCGCGCCGGGCCAGACCGTCAAGTTCGAGACGCGGCTCCTCGATGCCTTCGCCCAGGACAGTGGGGCGCCGGGCGGGGTCAGCGAGGACGCGCCGTCGTGCGCGATCTGCGGCGGCATCATGGTGCGCTCGGGCACGTGCTACGCGTGCACGGTCTGCGGCTCCACGAGCGGCTGCTCGTAGGCGCGCGCCGGCCCCGTCTAGGGCGGGGGCGCGGCGGCGGTCTCCCCGATCGACGCCGGCGCGGGCTCGGGGGTCGGCGCGGCCTCCGTCGTCCGGGTGCCGTCGGCGAGGAAGCGGAAGTTCCGCAGCGCGAGCGAGAGCAGGAGCCCGACGAACGCGACCGCCGCGGTGATGCCGAAGACGAGCTCGAAGCCCGTGATGGCGTAGGTCGAGATCGGGACCGGCACGGGCACGCCGGGGACCGTGAGGTACGTCGTCGTGAGGAAGCTCGCGGTCACGGTGGCGGCGACGACCGGCCCGACCGCGCTGCCCAGGTTGCGGAACGTCTGGTTCATGCCGGTCTGGATGCCGAGCTCGTCGACCCGTACCGACAGGACGATGATGTTCGACATCGCGATCAGGACCGCGACGTTGCCGACGAGCGCGGGGATCGCGAAGACCATCAGCTCGTAGACGTTGGAGTGGAACAGGACGAGCCCGAGGCCGCCGAGCGCCATCACGGCGAAGCCGGTGATCATGACGGGCTTGGGGCCCTTCGCGCCCACGAAACGGCCCCAGACCGGGGCGAACAGGAGCATCGAAAGGGACGACGGCACCGAGACGAGCCCCATCTGGAACTCGTTGAAGCCGAAGCCGGGCTTGAACGGGTACTCGACGAGGATCGTGAGGCCGATGAACACGAGGAACATCCCCATGCCGACGAAGACGCCGTTGACGTTCGAGATCCAGATGTTGCGCTTTTTCAGCGCGGCGAACGAGACGACCGGGTACTTCGCCCGCGGCTCCCACACGAGGAAGAAGACGAGGCCGGCGAGGGCGAGCAGGAAGAACTGCGGTACCCCCCAGCCGATCCCGGCGAAGTGGACCGCGGAGAAGTTCGCCCAGCCCCAGTACGTGCCCTCGGTGATCGCGAACAGCGCGGTCGCGAGCGCGAAGCCGAGGCTCGCGATGCCCGGGTAGTCGATCGGGGCGGGCGTGAGGTGCGGGGACTCCCGCAGGATGAAGTAGGCGAGGACCGCGACCGCGACGGCGACCGGGATCACCGTGTGGTAGGTCAGCTGCCAGCCCGAGGTGTAGGCGATGTAGCCGCCGCCGACGAGGCCGAGCGAGGCCCCGGCCGCGAACATCGCGGAGACGATCCCCTGCGCCCGGCCGACCCGGGCCGCCGGGAACACCTCGGGGAGCATCGCGAAGGCGAGCGGGAACATCCCCATCCCGAGGCCCTGGAAGGCGCGGATCGCGATCAGGACGTAGATCTGGTTCGCCCGGTCGATCCCGAGCGCGGTGCCGATGTTCGGCGAGAAACCGGCGATGCTGACCGCGACCGCGTACAGGCTCATCACGAGGACGAGCATCCGCTTCTTGCCGTACTTGTCCCCGAGCTTGCCGAAGATCGGCGTCGCGACGGTCCCGACGAGCAGGTACGCCGAGACGATCCAGACGACGGTCGTCGCCGGAGCATCGTCGAAGAAGCTGACGAACGAGGCGAACGCCGGGATCACCATCGTCTCGACGTAGGTGACCATCAGCGCCATCACCGCGATCACGATCAGCACGTTGCGCGCGGCGCGGGCGTCGTACGGCGTCCCGGCCGCGGTGAGCGCGCTCGCCGTCTCGCTCACGCGCGTCGCCCCCGCCCGATCGTCTCGGGACCGGTCCGGCCGAGACGGCCGGCGATCGTCGCGAGCGTCCGCGCGGTCGTGCTCAACTCCGCCGGCGCGATCCCCTCGGTCGCCTCGGCCAGCGCCCGCCCGATCTCTCGCCAGACCGCCGACTCGGCCCGGCGCCCCGCCGCCGTGGGGGCGAGCTCGACGATCCGACGGTCGGTCGCCGAGCGGCGTCGCCAGATCAGTCCCGCCGCTTCGAGCCCGTCCACCGTCGCGCACGCCGTGGGTCCGCTCACCGACAGGTGGCGCGCGACGCGCGTCAGCGACGGCGCCTCGAGGTTCGAGATGAGATGGAGCGCCCAGAACCGGCCCATCGTGAGGCCCTGCTCCTCGAGCTTGGGCTGCAGGTCGTGGAGGACGCCTCGCATCAGCGCATGGATCGAGTCCGCGATCGCGGGCTCGGGGAGGGCGCGGACCGGCGGGGTGAGTCGGGCCATGGCAGCCATTCGGACTCCTATTGATTCGTAACTCTAATCATTCGATTATATAACGACACGGGGCCTAGGCGAGCGCGTAGCGCGCGAGCTCGGCCAGGTCGCGGAGCGAGAGCGGGCCACCGCTGGGCCCCCCGGTCGCCCAGGTCGCCCGGATCGCCCCCCCGGGGAAGCCGGGGGCCGCGCTCGCCTCGATCGGCTCGAGCAAGCGCGGCGGTCCCCGTGCGTCGGATTCGAGGAGCAGCACGAGTGCCCCCACCGGCCCCGAGTCGACCGTGATCGCGACCGACCGGCCCCGGCCGCGCGTCTCGACGCGCGCCTCCTCGTCGTGGAGGTGGGCGATGCGGGCCCGCGGGCGCGAGGCCGGCCCCGGCGCCCGGCGGCGCGAGGCGCCGGGCGCCTCGCGCCAGGCGATCTTCGCGGCGGCCGCCCGGAACCGCGAGACGAGGGGGGCCTCGAGCCCATCGGGCCCCGCGGCTGGGCTCATGCGGCGAAGTGCCCCCTCCAGAGTCGGCAGTCCGGCCGGACCGAGCACGGCCCGCAGACCGCGAGGTCGCGCTCCTTCGGGCAATCGCCCGAGATGCCCGTGTGGCACAGGACGAAGTCGTACCGGACCGGGTCGAGGGGGTCGATGCGGCGTAGCGCCTCCGTGACCTCCTCGACGGTGCGCCAGTTCCGCGTCCGGCGCGCGGTGAGGCCGAGGTGATAGGCGATCCAGTGGACGTGCTGGTCGAGCGGGATCCTCAGCTCGCCGGTCGGGACCCGTCGCCAGATCCCGAGGTCCGGGTAGCGCTCCCGCACCATCCAGCGCACGAACAACGTGAGGCGCTTGCAGGCGCTGGCGCTCGGGTCGAACGGGCTCGGGAAGAGGGCCCGGTAGCCGCGCGGCGCGGGCGACCGCCCGGCCGATCCGTCGCCCCGCAGGGTGCCGGCGAGACCGGCGAGGCCGCCGGAAAATCCGCCGGTCGCCCATCCGGCGAGGAACGCGTCCTCGAGCGACGCATGCTGCCGGTAGTAGTCCGTGAGCACCCGGAAGAGGTGGTCGAGCTGGTCGCCACGGATCCAGCGGTGACGGAACCCCTGCAGCCGTCGCGCGCGCTCCCGCGCCGTCGCCGGGTCCACCCAGGAGGCGAGGTCGCCCTCCGCGAGCGCCGCGATCCGCGTGATCGCCCCGCGGATCGCGGTGGTGTTCCCGATCGCGAGCGTGGCGCCCACGATCCCCGCGATCTCCGCTCGGCGCGGACCCCGGGCGAGCGGGCGGATCGCGGAGATCGGATCCTCCGCGAGCGAGCGGTCGAATGGGAAGCGCCCGTAGAGCTGCTCGAGGTGTTGCGGCAGCTCGGGCGACGGGCGATGGACCCGCATCGGCGCGAGCGACCGCTGCCGCGGATTTACGCTTGCCCGACGGCCGTCCCGACCTCGGCTAACTAGCCCGGAGGCGTACCTCGGGCGTGCGCGAGGGCGAGATCGAGCTCCGGCCGACGGTCGACCGCTCGTGGCTCGAGCGCGCGGCGCGAGTCGACCCCATCGCCCACGCGCTCGCGCTGTGGGACCTCGATCGGCATCCGGAGCGCGTGCGGTTCGTCTCCGCGATCGGTCCCGACGGCCCGGTCGGTTACCTGTTGATCTGGCTCGGGCATCCCGTCGCCCCGATCGTGCACTGGGTCGGCGCTCGCGGGGCGGCCGGTCCGCTCGCGGACGCCCTCCCCCCGCGGCCGCTGGTCGCCATCACGCCGGTCGATGTCGTCGGCGCGGTGGAGAGGGTGCGGGGTCCCGCGAGCGTCCGGCCGCTGCTCGTGCTCGCCGCGCCCCCCAGCGGGCCCGAAGATGCCGTGGAGGCTTCGAACGAGGTGCGCCGGCTGGGAACCGCGGACCGACTCCCGCTCGACGGGTTCGTCCGGGCCCACCGGGATCCCGAGACCGCGGAGTACCCCGGACTCGATCCCGAGCGCGAGACGATGTGGGGGTTCTTCGAAGGAGGCGAGCTGCTCGGGGTGGCGCGCGCCGCGGTCCGCGGCGAAACGGTCTGGCTGATCGGAGGGGTCTACGTCGCCCCGGCCGCCCGCGGTCGCGGCATCGCGAGCGCGCTCGTCCACGCCGCGGTCGCGGCCGGGCGGAAGGACGGAGCGACCCTGGCGCTGTACGTCCGGGAGGACCGGGCGGGAGCACGCCGCCTCTACGAGCGCGCGGGGTTCCGTCCGCACGGCCGCCGGCAGTGGATCGACGCTGGTGCCGGGCTCGATCCGTGAGCCCGAACACCTCAACCGACCTCGCCGCGTTCCCGCGGGCGATGCCGACGAACGCCGAGGTCGCGGAGGCGTTCCGGGAGATCGCGGACCTCCTCGACGTCCTCGGCGAGCGGTTCAAGCCCGAGGCGTACCGGCGGGCGTCGCGGTCGCTCGAGAGCCTGACCGAGGACCTCTCCGCGATCGCCCGGCGCGACGAGCTGCGGACGATCCCCGGCGTGGGCGAGGCGATCGAGGAGAAGATCCGCGAGCTGCTCAAGACCGGCCGAATCGCCTACCGCGATCGGCTTCGCCAGGAGGTGCCCCCCGGAGTGCTCGAGCTACTGCGGCTCCCGGGCCTCGGTCCGAAGACCGCGCGACGCTTCTGGACCGAGCTCGGGGTCGAAGGACCCGCCGAGCTCGCGGCCGCGATCGACGCGGGGAAGCTCGAGGGGATGAAAGGGTTCGGGCCGACGAAGATCGGCCAGATCCGCGCGGCGCTCGCGGCCGCTGGCGGGGGGACCGCTTCGGCCCGGATGCCGATCGAGGAGGCCTATCCCATCGCGGCGGGCCTGCTCGCCGGTCTCCGGGCGTCGCGGACCGCGACCGCGGTCGAGATCGCGGGAAGCTTCCGCCGCTCTCGCGAGACGGTCGGCGACCTCGACGTGCTCGCCACGAGCGCGGCGCCGGAGCGTGTGTTCGACGCGTTCTCGGGCCTTCCGGAGGTCCGAACCGTGCGCCTGCGCGGTGGGACGAAGGAGACCGTGGAGCTCACGAACGGTCTCCAGGTCGACCTGCGCGTCGTCGAGCCCGCGGCGTTCGGGGCCGCGCTCCTCTACTTCACCGGCTCCAAGGACCACAACGTCCACCTCCGCTCGATCGCCCGGGATCGGGGGCTCAAGATCAACGAGTACGGGATCTTCCGCGGGGACGAGCGGATCGGCGGCCGGACGGAGGCGGAGATGTACGCCGCCCTGCGGCTCACGTGGATCCCGCCCGAGCTGCGGGAGGATCGGGGCGAGATCGAGGCGGCGGCCAAGGGCCCGCTCCCCGAGCTCGTCGCCCCCGGCGACCTCGCCGGCGAGCTCCACGCGCATCTTCCCGCCGACGCCGGCGGCCGGGAGGTGGAGGCGCTCGTGGCCGCCGCTCGCCGATCGCATCTCGCGTACCTCGGCGTCGTGGTCGGGTCGGCGGACGCCGACGGTTCCGTGACCACCGTCGCCCCGCCCGCGCTGGCCCGGCTCGCCTCCGCCGGAGGCCGGGGGCTGACGGTCGGCCGTGCGCTCGAGGTCGGGCCGGGGGGCGTCCCCGCCGCCGGCTCCGGGCTCCGCTACGACTACCTCATCGTGCGGCCGCTCGCCAGCGCCCTCGGGCCGCCGAGCGCGGACCTCGCCGCGCCGGCGCCGGCGCTGGTCGCGCACGTGGAGGTCGGGCCCTCGGCCTCCGGCTGGATCGACTGGGCGCGGCGCCACGCGGCCGCGATCGAGGTCGGGCCGGGGCCCGAGCGGCTCGACTCCTCGGGTGCCCGCGCGGCGCGCGAGGCGGGGGTCGCGCTCCACGTCCCGACCGGGATCGACCGCGGGAAGGACGACCCGAGCGGCCCGGTCGCGATCGGTTTCGCCCGCCGGGCCGGCGCCGGAAAGGCGGACGTGCGCAACGCGCAGGCCCGGTCGAACGTCACGCGGTCTTGGGCGGCGTCACGACCGGCGTGAATCCGGTGCGGGTGGGCGTCGCACGGCCCCCCGACGTCGCCGCCGCGCTGGTGGCGCTCGCCAGGCAGCTGGCGCAGCGGTGGGCCGACGGCTCGAGTCCGTGGCGCCAGTAGCAGTCCGCGCAGAGCGGACGGCCGCACCCCCAGCATCGGGGGACCGCCCCCGAGGCTCGGATCGGAGCCGCGCAGCTCCCGCAGGCCCGGGCGGCGTTCAGGGCGTCCCCCCGGAACGCCGGGGGCTCGGGAAGGCGCTGGCGACCCTCCCCGACGGGTCCGGGACGGCGCCCGGGACCCGGCACGTGGGCCGGGGACCCCCGAGCGGGTGGGTCTTGGCCGAGGGGGCGTCGCGGGCCGTCGGGCACGGGGAGCGAGACGGAGAGGGGGTTCTTAAGACCCTGTCTCGACGGCGCGGGCTGCCGGTGGACGCCCGGCTTCTTGTAGGGTGATGGCGGACGGCACGGGCGTGTCGGTGGCCCGCCCGACCCGCACGGTGCGCGCCCGCCCGGTGGAGCTCGAGCACGCCCGCTCGAACGCGGCGATCCCGGTCGCGGTCGCGTTGGTGGTGATCGGCCTCTACCTCGCCTCCTATTCGCTCCTCGTGACCGCGTTCCTGGGTTTCGCCCTGCTGGTCTCGGCCGGCTCGCTGCTCTCGACCCGCCTCAACCCGCTCAGCGCGACCTTCTACCTGAGCCGCAAGCCCTCGTTCCTCGCGATCGGAGTGGTCTTCCTCGGCGCCGTCATCCTCTTCGGCGGCGCCTACCGGCTCTGGACGGAGCACGGCGGGCCGCTCTGGCCGCACCTGTAGGCGCTCAGCCCCCGACGCGCCTTAGCACCCCGAGCGCGGTCAGGGTCAGCAGCTTGCTCGGGCGGCCCACGGGCTCGAGGGCAAGCGGCGTCGGCCGCTGCTTCGGGTGGTCCCGGTACCATCGGGCGGCGCTTCCCTGGACGTCCGGATGGATCGCGTCCAGGTTCCACCGGCCATCCGCGCGTCGCTTGGAGCGGAGCAACCCCAGACCGAAGCGGAGGCGCGGGTCCGCGCCGAAGCCGAGCGCGGTGAGCATGTCGAGGCCGACGAGCACGTCGTAGTAGTAGTGGACCGGAGAGTGGAAACGGTACCAGGGAGGGTAGCGCGCGCCCTGGCGGTGAAGCTCGCGCTCCAGGAAGAACTCCGCACCGGCGTCGGCCGCCCGCTGCATCGCGGCCGAGCGCCTCGCCTTGGGGTAGGCGGCGAGCGCGCTCAGGCCCTCCCACGAGTCGAGGTTGCGCCCCTTCCCGAAGCACGACCAGCCTCCCCTCGGATCCGCGCTCTCGGTGATCCACTCGAGCATCCGCCGGACCCGGTCGTCGTCGACGTAGCCGAGTCGGAGGAGGGCACGGGCCATGTTCCCGACCACGCAGTGGTGCGGCGCCCCCGTCCCCGCGCCGCCGAAGCGGGTCTTGGCGAACGACACCCAGCGCTCCACCGCGCGATCCACCCCCGGCATCTCCCGCGTCACGCCGAGCTCCGAGAGCAGGAGGAGCTGCCAGTTGGACGCGGTGTACTTCGGCCAGTAGAAACCGTCGGAGCTCGTCCACCATCCCTCCGGCGAGGCACGGGCCAGGATCTCCGCGGCCCAGCCGTGGCTCGGGATCCGCGCGCGGGCGGCGCGGACCTCGGGATCGTCCGGGGCCCGTGCTTGGAGCTCGGTGAGGGCGCGATAGCGCACGGAGGGTTGTGCGTCCTCGAGGAGCCAGTCCAAGACCCGGCGGGCCGTCACCGCGGCCCGGGCAGGGGCCCGGCCTCTTCACGCTGCCACCCCCCACCAGCGAAGCCATCCGGAGCCCGCGCGTTCGTGCTCGTGGGAGGACGACGCTCCCAGCGGAGGCGCGCCGGCCCGCCTCGCACGCGAACGTCGTGGAGGCGATCCCATCGGTCGCCCGGTCGGTGAACCCATCGGCTACCGGCAGGTCGAGGAACACCGGGAGCGGGTCACGCCGGCAGCGCCACGGCCCGGAGCGGGGCGACCGACGCCGCTACGCGGCGACCATCCGCTCGAGGACCCCGCGGGCCCGCCCGGCGGTAGGCTCGGGGACCGTGATCTCGAACTGGTTCAGCGCGAGCGAGTCGCGGACATCCGCGAGGTCGATCTCCTTCATGAACGGGCAGACGGTGCCGGCGTCGAGCGGCGTGAACTTCGTCGTCGGGTTGAGCCGGCGCATCCGGTGGAGGATCCCGACCTCGGTCGCGACCAGGACCTCGGGCGCCCGCGTCTCCTCGGCGAAGCGCACCATCCCGTCCGTCGACAGCACGCGGTCGACGTGCGGCAGCGCCTCCGAGGCGCAACCGCACTCCGGGTGAGCCAGGATCGACGCGCCGGGATGCTCGCGCCGGGCCCGCGCCAGGTCCTCCGGTCGCAGGCGCGCGTGGACGGGGCAATCCCCGACCCACAGGTGCATCGAGCGGCCGGTCCGGCGGCGGACGTAGTCGCCGAGGAACATGTCGGGCAGGAACAGGATCTCCCGGTCGCGCGGGATCCGCTCGACGACCTGGACCGCGTTCGAGCTCGTGCAGCAGAAGTCGGCCTCCGCCTTCACCTCGGCCGAGGTGTTGATGTAGGCGACGACGACCGCGCCGGGGTGCTCGGACTTCCAGGCGCGCAGCTGCTCGGCCGTGATCGCGTCCGCGAGCCCGCAGCCGGCCCGGAGGTCGGGCAGCAGCACGGTCCGGCTCGGGTTCAGGATCTTCGCGGTCTCGGCCATGAACCGCACGCCCGCGAAGACGATGACCGGCCGGTCCGCCTGGCGCGCCTGACGCGAGAGGTACAGGGAGTCGCCCACGAAGTCGGCGACGTCCTGGACCTCGGGCCGCTGGTAGTTGTGGGCGAGGAGGACGGCGTTCCGCTCCTCCTTCAAGCGGAGCACCTCGGCCTCGAGCGACATGGCGACCCCGGCCGTTCTAGGGAGGCGGCCGTCTTAAGCGGGCGGGGCGCAGCACGAGGTGGAACGGGAGTGCCGGCGCCGAATGCGTGAGCGCGCCCAGGCTCACCGCGTCGGCCCCCGTGCCCCGGTACGCCCCGACGCGCGAGGGGACGATCCCGCCCGAGAGCTCGACCCACCGTCCCCGGCGCAGTCGGGCGGTCTCGAGCGCGCGGACGATCCGGCGGGCCCGCGCGGGCGAGGCGTTGTCGACGAGGAGCGCGCCCGCCCCGGCCCGCGCCGCCCGCACGGCCTCGCGCGCCGAGCGGACCTCGACCTGCACCCGCTCGCCCCGTCGGGCCGAGCCCGAGGCCCGTCGGACCGCGGACTCCAGCGGCACGAGCGCGAGGTGGTTCGACTTGACGAGGATCGCCGCGGAGAGGTCCCGGCGATGCGGTCGCCCGCCGCCGTGCGCGACCGCGGCCTTCTCCAGGTCCCGCAGGCCCGGCAGCGTCTTTCGGGTCGCATAGACCTCGAGGCGGCCCCGACCCGCGCGGACGGCCCGCGCGGTGGCGCTGGCGACGCCGCTCGCATGCATCAGGACGTTGAGGATCGTCCGCTCGGCCCCCAGGAGGCGCCGGGCGTTCCCCCGCAGCACGAGCACCTCGAGACCGGGCCGCACTCGAGCACCGTCGGCGCGACGAGCGAGGGCCCGCAGCCCGGCGGCCCGGGCGATCGCGCGGGCGAAGCGGATCCCCGAGAGGACGCCGGAGGCCTGGGCGACCACCCGGCCCTCGGCGGTCGCCCGGTCCGGCACGACCGCTCGGCTCGTCCGATCGCGCCCGAAGCCGTCCTCCCGCAGCGCGCGACGGGCGAGCGCCGCCGCGCCGCGGGGGGCGGCGCGAGGGCTAGCTCGCCGCGCCACGATCCTGGGGCTCCTTCTTCGCAAGGGCGCCCTTGAGCCGCTCGAAATCGGCGGCGATGTCCGGACGCAGCACCGGCAGGTTCTGCCGCTCGAGCTCGGCGACCCGTCGCTGCGCGCTCGCGCGGTCGCCCCGAGCGTAGGAGAGCTGGGCGAGACGCAGCACGACGTCGACCTCGTCCGCGGGGGCCTTGAGCTCGCGCACGATCCGATAGGCGTCGAGCAGGTCGGCCTCGGCCCGGTCGTACTCGCCGCGGTCGAGGCCGATCTTCCCCTGGACGATCAGCGACTGGACGAGGCCGAACCGGTCCCCGATCCGCTCCAGGATCTCGCGCGAGCGCTGGTTGCGCTCCGTCGCCTCATCGAGGCGCCCGGCCTCGCGCAGGATGTCGGCCACGTTGAACAGCGACCAGCCGACGCGCCGCACGTCGTGCGCCTTCTCGGCCAGCCGGATCGCCTCCTGGAACTCGGCGATCGATTCGGAGTAGCGGGGCGTGATCGAGCCCGAGCTCGCGATCAGGACGCCGAGGAACAGGTGCGCGTGCGCCGCTTCCCGCGCGTCCCCGAGCCGCTCCAGGGTCCCCGCCGCCTCGCGCGCCTCGGCGAACGCCCCCTCGCTGCGACCCATCATCGCGAGCACGTTCGCCCGCCACAGGAGCGCCGCGGCGATCGACCGCTCGTCGCCGGACTGCTTGGCGATCGCGAGCAGCTGGTCGTGCTCGCGGAGCGCCTCATCGTAGCGGCCCATGTAGTACAGCGCCTCGCCGAGCAGCCGGCGGCCGACCATCTGGGCGCGCGGATGGCCGGCGAGATCGACCGAGTCGAGGACGGTCCGCGAGGTCCGTTCGGCGTCGCGCCACTCCCCCTGGTCGGTCAGGATGCGGGCGAGGTACAGGTCGAGGAGGGCGAGCACGTGCGGGCTCAGTCGGCGGCGCAGCCCCCGGCGCGCGCGGTGCTCGCGCAGGAGCGCTTCGGCCTGCTTCAGCTCGCCCTGATGGTCGATCTGGCGGGCGAGCTCGATGACGATCTCCGTCTCGGCATCCCAGTCGTCGGGGCGCAGGCGCCGGTGGCTCTCGAGCGCCCGCTCCAGGTGCTCGCGCGCCACCTCGGGGGAGAACGAGCGGATCGCCACGTCGGCCGCCTCCCGGTTGTAGGCGATCGACTTGTCGTCGACCCGGGCGAGGTAGTAGTGGCGCGCGAGCGCGTAGATCGTGGAGAGGTCCTGGTTCCCGCCCGCCTCGATCGCCTCGGCGGCGTGGCGATGGAGCAGGCGCCGGCGGCTCTCGCTCAGGCGGTCGTACACCTCGGCGCGCCGGCGATCGTCGGGGAAGGCGAGGACCTCGCCCGGGCGCTCGACGAGCCAGCCGGCCGCCACGAGCCGGTCGAGGGTCTCGGTCAGGCGTTCCTCCTCCTCGTGGCTCGCCCGCAACAGCACCGGGAACGCGAACTCGGCGCCGAGGACCGCCGCGACCGTGACCGCCCGCTGCTCGTCCTCCGAGAGCGAGCCGACCGCCGGGACCCCGGAGCCGGTCGCGGGGCGAGGGCCATCGCCGCCCACGCCCTCGCGGGGTCCGATGAGGCGACGCGCGAGCTGCTCGAGGAGGAGGGGGTTGCCGCCGGTCTCGGAGTGGCGACGCGCCACCTCCTCCGTCGAGAAGGTGCGCCCCGGCTCCTCGCGCTGGAGGAACTCGGCGACCTCGCTCGAGGAGAGGGGACGCAGCACGATGCGGCCGGCATGGGTCGTCGCCTCGAGCGCCTCGAGGCGAGCGCGTCGGCCTTCCGAGAGGCTGCCGTAGGGCCGGACGGTGGCGAGGATCCACAAGGGCCGCTCCTGGAGCTGGCGCGCGAGCTGCTCCACCGCCTCGAGCGACGGCTCGTCGGCCCGGTGCAGGTCCTCGAGGACGAGGACGGTCGGACCGCGCCGGGTGAAGGCGAGGAACTGCTCGGCGATCCCGCTCCAGAGCGGGTCGCGGATCGCGTCGCCGCGCTCGTCGGCTTCCCCGAGCGCGTCGAGCAGGCGCTCCTCGATGCGCACGGGCGCGGTGAGCGCCGCGTCGTTCAGGCGGGGCGCGAAGCCGATGAGGAAGCCGTCGGTGCCCGCGGCCTCGGGGATCAGCGGGGCGCTGGGGTCGGCGAGCGCCCGACCGCTCTCGAGCGCCGAGCGGATCAGCACGAACGGCGGGGGCGCGTCGAGCGGCGGAGCCCGGCCCTCGAGCACCCGGGTGCCACGTCCGTGCATGTCGCGCACGAGCTCGCGGACGAGGAACGACTTGCCGACGCCCGTCTCTCCGACGAGGAGCGTGACCCCTCCGTGGCCCGCCCGGGCGTCCTCGAACCGCCGTCGCAGGGCCTCGACTGCCTCGAGCCGCCCGACGAACGGGCGGCCGTTCCCGGCCTCGGCCGCCATGCCCCCCGTTCGTATGGGGTCCCGCGACTATGAAGCTACGGTCGCGCCGGGGGAGCGCGGACGAACGGAAGGGCGGTCACCCGGGCCGGCACCTCACGCCCCCGGATCTCCAGCTGCACGCTCGTCCCCGGGGCCGCGAGCGCGCTGGGCAGGTAGGCGAGACCGATCCCGTGGCCGAGGTTCGGGGAGAGCCCGCCGCTCGTGAGCTCCGCCACGACCTTGCCGTCGGCGCGGACGGGGGTGCCGTGACGCGGGATCGCACCGGGCGTCTCCACGACGAGGCCGACGAGGCGCTGGGCCGGACCCTCGGCGCGCTCCTTCTCGAGCGCGCTGCGACCCACGAACGGGTGGTCGAGCTCGACGAACCGCTGCTGCCCCGCCTCGAGCGGCGTCCGGTCCCGATGGAACTCCTGGCCCGAGAGCAGGTAGCCCTTCTCCAGACGCAGCGTGTCGCGCGCCCCGAGGCCGCACGGGACCGCCCCCGCGGCGACGAGGCGATCGGCCAGCGCCGGCGCGGTCTCCGAGCGAACGAGCAGCTCGAAGCCGAGCTCGCCGGTGTAGCCGGTCCGGCTGACGAGGATCGAGCGCTCGAGGTCGGATGGGATCCGGGTGCCGATCGTTCCGGCGCGCGCGTCGCCCGAGTCGTCCGTCGGGAAGCGACGGGCGTGGTAGAAGGCGAGCGCACCGAGGTCCCAGTCGAGCACGGCTTCGAGGAGCGCGCGCGCGCCGGGTCCCTGGACCGCGAGGAGCGAGAGCGTCGGGTTCCAGCGCTGGAGCGTCGTGTCGGGCCCGCGGTGGTGGCGCAGGATCTCCTCGATCTCGTCCGCGCGCCCGGCGTTCGGGACGGCGAGGAAGGAGCGGGTGAGCTCGTCGCCCCGGTCGAGCCGGGTGACGAGCAGGTCGTCGACGATGCGCCCGGTCGATTCCAAGAAGAAGGTGTAGCGCACCTGCGAGGGGGCCTCGCGGGCGATGTTCGCGGTCGTCCGTCGGGAGAGCAGATCGGCCGCGTGGCCGCCCTCGACCGTCACGAGCCCCATGTGGGAGACGTCGAAGAGGCCGACCCCCGAGCGGACGGCGCGATGCTCGGCGAGGATGCTGGAATAGTAGAGCGGCATCTCCCAGCCGGCGAACGGGACGAGATGGGCGCCGTGCCGGACGTGGAAGTCGAAGAGCGCCGTGCGCCGCAGCGCCGCCGGCGCCGTGGGGGCGGCGGTCGCCGTCACGCTCACGTCACGATCTCCGCCAAGCGGCCGTCCGCGAGGGCGTGCCGGATCTCGCGCGCGATGCGGCGCCCCGAGCTCATCGGCTCGCGGTAGAGCGCGTTCCCGTACGGGTGGCCGACCGCGAGGTGGATGTTCGTCCCGCCTCCGATGCGCGCGGCGACGTCGAAGACCGTCGGCCGCCCGTCCCGGTCGAGGCAGGTCTGCAGGCAGAACGGCCCGAGGATCCCGGGCGGGTAGCGCGCCCGGCTCGCGTCGACGAACCGCTCGCCGAGCCGGAACACCTCCTCGAGGATCGACTCGCGGACCGTGAGCGATCCGTGCCCGACGACGAGGTAGTCGGGGATCCGCTCGCGCTCGGAGAGGGCGAGCTGCTGCTGAGCGGGCAGGCGGACGAGGCCGTCGAGGTTGCTCTCCCGCCGCTCGTCGACCCCGAGCAGCTCGAGGCCGTCCGGGCGCGGGACGAGCGGGGAGAAGAAGAAGTTGAAGTTGAACACGGGACCGAGCACGTACTCCTCGATGCGCGCGCGCGCGAGGTCGTCGGCGGCGATCGTCCCGTGCTCGAGGAGCGCCCGGCTCTTGGCGCGGAACTCCTCGGGGCTGGCGGCGGTGAAGAACCCGCGCTCGAGCCGCCGGGCGGCATGCGGGAGCTTGACGATCGCGAGGCGGTCGATCGCCTCCGGACCCGGGAGGGCCCGGGGGATCGGGATGCCGGCGCCCTGGAGCAGGGTGTAGTAGTTGTCGCGCTCGGTGCGTTCCTCGATGCGCAGCATCGCCCGCGCGCCGACGATCGGCACGCGCAGATCATCCTCGACCGTCGCGAGCGGCACGTAGGAGCTCAGCGCCCGGTTCGGGACGAGCAGGACCCCGCGCCGGCGCAGTCGCTCCTGGGACGCCGCGCTCGCGATGTCGGCGAAGGCGCCGTATTCCCAGACCTCGTCGACGCAGCCGCGCCGGCGCAGCCCGTCGGGCCCGTGGACGGTCCGAAAGTAGCGCGCGTACGTCGCCTCACGGCCCCGCTGGGTCAGTACGACGCTGCCGAATCCCTCGGCGATCGCGCCGTCCGCGATGTCGATCGCCGAGTGCGAGCCCACGCACCCGATCGCGGGGGGGTTCGGATATCCCGCGACGAGCCGCCCGATCTCCCCCTCGGGAAGCGGCATGCCGCAGGGCACCGTCAGAGGAGCTTAAGCGCTCGTGCCACGCGCTCGGCGGTGAGCGGCAGCTCGGTGACGTGCGCACCGGTCGCATCGCGTACGGCAGCGGCGACCGCCGCCGGAACCGGGACGATCGGCGGCTCGCCGAGCCCCTTCGCCCCGAACGGTCCGGCGCCGGCGAATCCCTCGATGAGCTCGATCTCGGGGACCGGCACCTCGGCCATCGTCGGGATCCGGTAGTCGAGCAGACGCGGGTTCACGAGCCGGCCGTCCTCGGACCAGATCGCCTCCTCCGTGAGCGCGGTGCCGAGTCCCATCGCGATCCCGCCTTCGATCTGGGCGCGCGCCATCGCCGAGTCCACGACCACGCCGGCGTCGTGGAACGCGGCGTAGCGCACGACCCGCACCGCCCCGGTCTCCCGGTCGACCGCCACGTGCGCGACGTGGGCCGCCCCCGTGAAGTCGGTGTACGGGTAGAACGAGCCATCGACGACCCGCGTCTCGTCGATCTCGCTCGCGTGCCCGTAGTGCCGGCCGACCGCCACGATCCCGCGCGCCGCCTCTTCCGGGCGAAGGAGCGCGCGGATCGCGCGCCGCGTACCGCCGGCCACCGCGACGATCTCGCCGTCATCGACTCCGAGCTCGACCGGCCCGGAGCACGCGAGACGCTCGGCGAGCGTGCGCCGCAGTCCGGCCGCCGCGTCGACGATCGCCCGCCCGAGCGCGCCGACCGTGCGGCTGCCATAGACACCCGAGTCGAACGGCGCCGTGGCCGTGCTCTCGTAATCCACCCGCACCCGCTCGAGCGGCAGGTCGAGCGCCCGCGCACCGACCACGGCCAGCCCTCGGAGCACGCTGCCGCTGCCGATCTCGCGCTCCCCCTGAACGATCACGAGACGCTCGGGAGCGAGCTCGAGGCGCACCTCGCCCCCGGCGCGGGTGCTCGTCGACCAGAAGCCGACCCCGACCCCGACGCCCTCGCCCGGTCCGGTCGTGGCCCGCCAGCGACGGGCCAGCGCGCCGGCTCCTTCGAGCGCGGTCGCGAGGCCGAACGGACCGACCGGCTGGCCGAGGGGCGTCGTGTCGCCCTCGCGCCAGACATGGGCCGATCGGAACGCGATCGGATCGGCGCCGATCGACCGTGCCACCTCCTCCAAGTGCGATTCGAGCGCGAACGCGCACTGCGGCGCGAACGGGGCGCGGTGGGGTCCGAACGGTGGCTTGTGCGTGCGGATCCCGTAGCCTTCCACCTCGAAGGCCGGCGTGCGGTACGGACCCAGGAGGAATCCGATCGAGTAGCCGACGGCGAAATCCCTTCCCGGGAGCGACGAGCCGCCGTCCAAGAGGAGGCGGACGCGCCGCCCGACGATCCGGCCGTCCTTCACCCCGGTCGCGAGGCGGACCACCGCCGGTAGGGTGCTGCGACCGAGCTCGAATTCCTCCCGGTAGCTGAGCGCGAGCCGGACGGGTCGCCCGGCGGCCCGGGCGAGGAGGAGGGCGTACGGTTCGAGGAGCGCGGCGCCCTTCCCCCCGAACCCACCGCCGACCCAGGTCCCCTCGACGACGACCGCGCGTTCGGGAAGGCCGAATCGGGCCGCGAGGTCCTCCCGGACCCCGAACGGGCTCTGCGTCGAGGTGCGGACCCGCCAGATCCCCTCGTCCACGCACGCCACGCAGGCGTGGGCCTCGAGCGCGACCTGGTGGATCCCGGCGGTGCGGTACGTCTCCTCGACGACCCGGTCCGCGCTGGCGAGGGCGCGCTCGAGGTCGCCGTGTCGGGCGAGCACGTGCGCCACGATCGAGGGGGAGCGGGTGGCGGCGCCGTGCGGCCACTGGGGGAACTCGTCCTCGATGTCGATCCGGGGTGGCGCCGGCTGTACCTCGAGCCGCACGCGCGCCGCGGCCCGCCGCGCCTCCTCCAGCGTCGGCGCGGCGACGAGGGCGAGCGGCTGCCCGTGGTAGGCGATCTCCTCCCGGGGCAGGATCGGTTCCGAGGTACTCTCCGCCCGATCGGGCAACAGCTCGGCGAGGTCCGCCGGGCCCACGGCCACGACGCCGGCCAGCGCGCGGGCCGGTCCCAGATCGAGCACGCGCACCCGGCCGCTCGCGACCGGCGCGCGCACGAGTGCCCCCCACAGCATCCCCGGCAGCTCGACGTCCACGCCGAAGTCGGCGGCGCCGCGCAGCTTGACGTCGAGATCGGGACGGATCGTCGCGCTCACGGGTCGAGCTCGGCGAGGAGCGTCACGGCCCGCGCGATCGACGCGTAGCCGGTGCACCGGCACAGGTTGCCCTGGAGGCCGTCCAAGAGCTCGGGAGGGCCGGCGCGGCGACCGAGCTCCTTGCGGAGGCCGGCGAGCGCCATCACGAAGCCCGGCGTGCAGTACCCGCACTGGAGCGCACCGGCGCGGGCGAACGCCGTCCGGACCGCCGCGACGTCCGGGTCGGACTCCGCCGCGTCGATCGTCGCGATCGCGCTCCCGGCGAGCTCGCGGGTCAGCGCGAGGCAGGACAGCGTGCTGTGACCGTCGACCAGCACCGTGCAGGCACCGCAGTCGCCCGTGCGGCAGCCCTCTTTCGTTCCCTTGAGGCCGAGGCGCCAGCGCAGCGTGTCGAGAAGGCGCTCGTCGTCGGGCACCGACCCGAGCGGCAGCACCCGGGCGTTCACCGTCAGCGAATCGTCGTTCATCCCGGCCCCCCCGGTGCGTCCCGAACCGGGTCGATCGCGCGGCGCAGCAGCGTCCCCACGAGATGGCGTCGATACTCCTCCGAGGCCCGCCGGTCCGCGACGATCGCGACCGCGCGCCGAGCGAACTCCTCGGCCCGAGCGAGCGCGGCGTCGCTTGGCCGACCGTCGCCGAGCGCGGTCTCGACTTCGGGAAGGCGGACCGATCGGGGCGGGATGCCACCGACCGAGACCCGCCAGCGACGGGCGGTGGGGACCCAGGCGACCGCGACCGCGAGCTGGCTGATGTCGTGGGAGGGGCGCACGCGCTGCCATCGGTAGGCCGACGGACGCGGACCGGGGATGCGGACGGACCGGATCAGCTCGGCCGGTCCGAGCGCCGTCCGGCGCGAGGCGTGGACGAACCCTTCGACGGGGACGCGGCGCGCCCCGGCCGCACCGACGATCTCGACCTCCGCGTCGAGCGCGAGCAGCATCGGGATCAGGTCGGAGGCCGGGGCGGCACGCCCGAGGTTGCCGCCGAGCGTCGCGCGGTGGCGGAGGGCGACCGACCCGACCGCCGCGACCGCCTGGGCGAGCCCGGGCAACGTGCGACGCACCTCGGGATCCTGCTCGAGAGCGCGGAGCGGCAGCGTGCTGCCCACCGTGAGCGCGCCGTCGGTCCAGTCGAGCGTGCGCCACGGCAGCCGTCGCAGCGAGACGACGCGCGCGGACGTCGTCCGGCCCTCGTCGAGGTCGATCAATAGATCCGTGCCGCCGGCGAGGACGCTCGCCCCGGCGGCGCCGGCGCTCCGGAGCGCGGCGAGCGCCTCGTCGACGCCCGAAGGGGCCAGGAGCTCGAACGACGGCACGGCGGCGGAGCGTCGCGCTCGCGCATATCCCTTCGCGCCGCGCGCGCGGCGTCCGCAACCCTGCCGGTTTATCTCTTGGTACGGATTTGGCACCGCATCGGCATGCCGTTCGAACTTGCGTTGCGTTACAGCACGCCGCTCACGCCGATCGCCGACGTCGAGGAAGTGCTGCGAGAGTTCCTGCGGCTCATCGGCTACCTGCCCGAGGGCGAGGACGGCCGGGGGTCCGAGGGACCGATCGCACAGAGCCTCGCCTACCGCCTCGTGCGCGATTGCTTCCTGCGCGATCCGAGCCGCGCCTGGTACGTCGACGAGCTCACCGCGGTCCTGCGGACGACCAAGCCGACGATCTACCGGCACATCAACAAACTCAAGTCCCTCGACCTGCTCGAGGAGGTCGGAGGGGTCGCCGACGGGAAGGGCCGCAAGGGCTACCGTCTCCGCTACGGGAACCTCGCGCGCGCCTGGGACTTCACCGAGGCGAACGCGCAGAACGCGCTACGTCGCTACCGGGAGACCGTGAATCATCTGCAAGGGCTCGTCGACAAGATGGCGCTCGTGCCCCCGCCCGCCCGCGCTCCGCCGACCGTGCGCGCGATCGGCCGCGAGCGAGGAGGCCGGTGAGCGATCCGGCGGCCGCCACCAAGCGCCCCCCGATCACGCTCACCCTGGGCTCTCGGGTCCGGGTGCGCTCGGCGGGCGCCGACGACACGGCGATCGAATCGACCGGCCTCTTCCGCGGCCTCGTCTCGATCGGCGGCGACAACATCCTCGCCATCGAGCTCGAGGGCGGAGGCGAGGAGAAGGGCCGGATCCGGCTCGTGCCGATCCCCGCGCTGCTCGCGATCGACATCCTCGAGATCGCCAAGCCCGAAGAGGAGAAGCGGAGCGAGCCGAACCCGTCGCCGGGCTACTTCCGCTAGGCGCGGGCGAACGGGCTTGCTGGGAGTTCCGTCGCGGGCGACCGCGATTTCGAACCCAGGTCGTCGGCTTCGAAGGCCGACAGGATAGTCCAGACTACCCCACAAGCCCGCCGACCTCGAACGGGACGCGGGCTATTTTTACGTTGTGCGCGCGGCCGGGAGCGCGAAGAAGCGGGCGTCCTCGACCGGGTTCGGCCAGTACGCCCGGACCTCGTGAAAGCCGAGCGAGGCGTAGAGCGCGATCGCCCCCGCCATCTCGGGCAGCGTGTCGAGCACGAGCTCGGCGTAGCCGGCGCGCGCGGCGAACTCCACGGCGGCGAGCACGAGCGCGCGCCCCAGACCCCGGGCGCGGGCCGGCGCGCGAACGTAGAGGTGCTTGAGCTCGCCCCGGCCGTCCCGCAACGGGCGGACCCCGACCGCGCCCACGGCGGTCGCGCCGTCCCAGGCGAGGAGCAGGGTGCCGGCGGGCGGCCGGTAGGCACCGGGCAGGCCGGCGATCTCCTCGACCACGTGGGCCGGCGGGCTCGCGAAGCGGGCCGGGCGGATCGACGCGACGTACTCGGTGAACAGCTCGCGCGCGCGCTCGAGCTCCTCGGGACCCGCGACCGGCCGGATCTCCGCGGTGGGGGAACGCGCCGGCGGCCGGGGGCGCCGCGGGGTCATCGCCGGCCTACGGCGAGGACGCCGGGCCCGATCGGAAGCGGTCGAGCGTCGTCTGGGCGGTCGGGTTCGGGAACAGCGTCGCGATCGACGCACCGAGCAGCTGGATGCGCTGGCGCACGTACGGCGTGATGCCGTCGATCTCGCTCAGGCGCTGCGAGAGCGGCAGGTACTTGCGCACCGAGGCCTCGAAGACCGTGGCGGCGAGCTCGCCGTCGCACCGGCCGCCGCCGGGTCGCTCCGCGACGCACCGGCCCTCGAGCGGCGCGCGGCGGTACGACACGCCACAGCTCTTGCAGCGGAACTTCTGCGTCGCGTAGCTCTTGAGGTTCCCCATGACGTCGCGCAGGAAGTGCCCGTTCAGCACTAGGGTCACCGCCTCGGCCACGTCGACCGCGCGGATCTGGCTCGTGAGGACGATCGAGCGCTCGACCGTGTCCTGCATGCCGCGCTGGCCGCGGTAGGCCGAGCGGACCGGCCCGCCGGCGATGTCGCGCGTGTCGTGCGTGAAGCCGTAATCGCGGAGCGCGCGCTCCGTGCCGAGCCGGTGGCCGATCGTGTCGACCAGGCCCTCGACCTCCTTCGGCGGCCGCCGCTCGGCCGCCGCCCGATACAGCGCGAGCGGGTAGCGGCCCGCGACGTCGACGTTGTGCGCCTCCTTGTCGACCTCGGTCGGATCGAGCCGCGTCGTCAGGACGAGCGGCTTGTCCATCAGCGCGCCGCGGCTCGCCGGCAGGTAGGCGCGCGAGAAGTTCACGAGCGCGTCGAGGAGGAGCGTTACCGAGTCCTCGTCGCCGTCGCAGTTCCGCCGCTTCGCGGCGTGGAGGACCGGGTGCGCGAAGCACGCCTCCGCGTCCGTGAACCCGACGATCCGGGCGGCGACCCCGCCCGAGGTGTGCGGGGCCAGGGCGACCACGATCTGACCGACGAGGTCGGCGGGTCGCTCCGCACGGTAGAACGGAGGGAGCCCGTAGAGTCGGACGAGCGCGTCGTCGAGGAACTGGGCGAGCCGCACGAGGTAGGCACCGCACGAGCGGGACACGACCACATCCTGCGGCCGCAGCTCGACGAGCGCGTCCGGGTTGTCGAGCGAGCGGCCGCTCCAGTCGGTGGCGTAACCGAGCGCGCGGAGTCGATCGACCGGCGTGCCGACCTCGCGCGGGCGGAAGTGGGTCAGCGGCAGATCGGTGAGGTCGAATCGGGCGGTCCCGTCCTGGTAGACGGAGATGCCGTGCGAGGCCCGGAGGATCCCCTTCTCCAGCGGCTCGGGGCACTTTCCCGGCGAGGCGAGGCCTTTGACGCCCTTCACGGGGGGGACGCGCGCGAGCTGCAGCCTCGCGATCGCATCGTTCCAGATCCGCGCGACCGGCAGCGGCTCGGTCACGATCCGTTGGGTGGGCGCGGTGTGGGCGCCGCAGGTGCACCGGGCCCAGACGGTCGCACGTCCGCAGCCCGGGCAGGTGCGCAGCCCGAGCTCGACCGGGGTGCCGCCAGCGAGCGTGCGACGCGCGGCCTCGGTGACCGAACGGGTCGTCCCACCGGCCGCGCCGACGGGAAAGAGCGCGTGGACGTTCGGCTGCATGACCCGCTGGTACGCCTTCTCCGGGCGGCCGACGCGCGCGCCGATCCGGGACGGGGCGCGCGGCCGCAGCGTGACCCCCGCGAGCCGGCTCGCGTAGGCGAGCGGCTCGAGCTCGAGCGGCTCGAGCGGCGCGCGCCGCACGAGCAGGCCGTCCGCGGGCTCGAGCCCCAGGCCTCCGACCAGCGCCGCGCTCGGGTCGGGCTCGCCGCGGCGGGCCTCGCCACGGAGAGGCGCCGACAGGAACCCGAGCCGGGCGAGCGGCTCGCGCCAGGACGGGTCGTCGGGGATCTCCAGCGACGAATCCGTCCAGCGGCCGGTCCGCTCGACGAACTCCGAGAGCGCCCGGATCTCGGCCGGGGCGAGGTCGTGCCAGAAGAGCCCCCAGCGCGGATGGAGCGGGACGCCGTGCGCCCGCGCGAGGCGGACGGCGTCGGCGTAGTCCGTCACGTTGAGACCCACCGACTCGGCGACGCCGGCGCCGGCGAGCTCCTCGGCGTGCCAGTCGAGGCTGTAGGCCCCCGGCACCAGCGGCCGGTTGTTCTCGAGGAACTCGCCGAAGCCGACCAGCATCTCCCCGAGGTCGAGGATCCGACGGATCTCGGGAGCGAGCGCGCGGGCCCGCGCGACGTCGTGCACGGCGGTGACGGTCCCATCCGCGAGCTCGACGATAGGCCCGTCGATCGTGTCGCAGACCCCGATCGCGCTCGCCTTGCCCGGATACTCGAGCTTCACCTGGGTCCCAATCGCGACGAACTCCTGCAGGACGACCATGGTCGCCGGGTTCACCGCGCAGCCAGCGAGTCCGCTCGTGCGCGCCCGTCCGTAGACGAGGCGGAAGCCTCCGGGCCGGTTCGGATGCGCCAGCACCGGCCGCCCGCCGACCGCGTCCTGCAGATACTTCGGCGTCCGGGCGTCATCCTCCTCCTCCGCGTGGTGGCCCAGCCGGTCGAGGAACTCCCATCCGTCGATCCCGAGAATCTCGACGACCTTGCGGACCTTGGCAGCCTTCTGGCAGAGTCCCTCGGCGAGGACGAGGCAGGCGCCGCCCCGGATCCCGTTCGTCGGTACCCGCTCGAGGTCGCGGAAGGCGCTGACCTCGGCGTCGCCCTCGGTCGCCTCGCCCGAGATCGCGACCGGCAGCCCGCGGACCACGAGCTCGATCTCCTCGGCGGTCGGGCTGTACTGGAGATGCTGGTAGTGCTTGTAGAGCGGGATCTCCTCCTGGAACCGGCCGATCTCCTCGGGTCCGGCCCGATAGGCTGAAAGCCCGAGGTCTCGTCGCACGATGTCGGCGAGGAGAACGCTGAGCGCCTGGGCGGTCCCGCCGGCGGCTCGGATCGGTCCGGCGTAGTACAGCTCGATGTAGCCGCCGTCGGGCCCGGCGCGCACATGGACCTCCGCGAGGCCCTCGAGCGGCGCGACGAGGATCCCTTCGGTCAGGATCGCGAGCCCGACGCGAAGCGCGGTGTCGACCCGGTCGGCGATCGTGCCGGAGCGCGCGGGGTCGCGGGCGAGCCGGCGGGCGATCTCGACGGCGACCTCCTCGCGTGGCAGGCGGGTGGCCAGCGCCCGGATCTCGTCCGCGATGCCCTCGATGTCGAGATGGGCGAGCAACTTCTCGACCCGGGAGGCCATGTCCTGCGCCCGCGGGATCTCCGGCGCGACCTCGGGGTCGTAGCCCTCGGCCCGGGCCGCTCGCGCGACCGCGTACGCGCGATCGACCTCGGCCTCGATCGCGCGAAAGTAGGCCTCCACGCCCGGCCCACGAGGTCCCCCAAGATAAGCGCGCGCCGGACGCGCGGACGCTTCAGCGCGCGGACGAAGTTCGGACCGCGCCCCGGGTCGGTGCCCAGATCACGAGGCTGACGCCCGTGATGACGATCAGCGAGCCCACGATCTCCCAGACCGAGATCGGCTCGGCGAAGAATCCGGACCCGATCCCGACCCCGACGATCGGCACCAGGTACGCCACGAGGTTCGCTCCGACCGGCCCCGCGCGATGCAGCAGCAGGAAGTAGACGAAGTAGCCGAGGACCGAGGAGAAGACGACGAGCGAGAGCAGCGAGCCCAGCACCCCGACGCTCAGGGGAACCGCCCGCGGGTACGGGAGGACGAGCGCGGCAGTCCCGATGAGGAGCGCGCCGACGGCGAACTGCGTGCCGATCTGCCAGAGGCCCTGACGGCCACCGCCGAAACGCCGGAGCAGGACCGATCCGATCGCCGCGGCGACGAACGCCCCGATCACGAACGCCGGTCCCGGCCAGGTGCCGACCGAGCTGCCGGAGAGCTCGGGTACCACGAGGACGACCACGCCGGCGAAGCCGATCGCGATGCCGCCGAGTGCGAGCGGCCCAAGACGCTCGGAGGGTAGGAGGACCCAGGCGAACAGCAGGGTGAGGATCGGCGCCGTCGAGGCGAGCACGGAGGCGTACCCGCCCGTCGTGTACTGCTCGCCCCAATAGAGGAAGCCGCCGTACACGCCGATGAGGAGGGTCCCGCCGACCGCCGCCGAGACCAGGAGCGCGCGCCGCGGGGGGAATGCCTCGCGCCGCCCCGCGGCCAGCAGGAAGAAGGCGACGGCCGAGAGGGCGTAGCGTATCGCGGCGAACGGCAGCGCGGCCGCGCCGAACACGATTCCCTCCCGGATGAACACGTACGCCGAGCCCCAGACGAGCGCCAGGGCGGCGAGGAGCGCCACGTCCTGCCGGGAGAACCGGGAATCGCCCGCCGGAGCCCGAGCGCTCATGCCGGGCCGAGCGACGCGCCGCTTAGCTGCCTTTCGGGCGGGTCGTGAAACACCCGTTCCGATTTTCGGCGACCCTTATACCGAGAGGCGGATGGTGACCGCGTGACGCGCGAGCTGGCCGAACTCCGCCGGGCGATCCGGGAGGTCGATCGCGAACTCCAGCGCGCGGTGACACGTCGGCTCGAGCTGGCCCGCGCGATCGGACGGGCCAAGCAGGCCGCGGGCCAACCCGTCCGCGACTACGAGATCGAGCGCGAGGTCCTCGAGCGTTGGCGCGCGGAGCTCGTCGCGCGCGGGGTCGCCGCCGGACGTTCCGAGGAACTCGCCCGCTGGATGATCGAGGAGGCCGTCCGGGTCCAGGACGAGCTCGGCGAGGGACGGCCCACGACGAGCGATCCGACCGACATTCTCATCGTCGGCGGCGCCGGCCAGATGGGGGCGTGGATGGCCGGTTTCCTAGAATCGATGGGCCACCGCGTCGGGGTCGTCGACCCGCGCGCTTCTGCTACGAGCGCGGGGCCGTTCCGGGTGCACTCCGACCTGCTCCGCGCCGCGCAGGACGCCGACGTCATCGTCGTGGCGACGCCGATGCGCGTCGCCCGGTCGATCTACCGCGAACTCGAGAAATCCGAGAGCGAGGCCGTGGTGTTCGACATCCTTTCGATCAAGGCTCCGATCGTGCGCGCGATCCACCGGCGGCGCGAGCGACACCGGCCGGTCGGAAGCGTGCATCCGCTCTTCGGGCCCGGCGCGCGGAGCCTCTCGGGTCGCAACCTGCTCGTCCTCGACTGTGGGGATCCCGCGTCCCTCGAGCGCATCGTCGCCCTCTTCGCTCCGAGCTCGCTCGCGATCACGACCGTCCCGCTCGACGCCCACGACCGGATCATGGCGGACGTGCTCGCCCTCCCCCACGCCGTCAGCCTGCTCTTCGGCACCGCGCTCGGCGGCGGTGGCCGGGCACCAGCGCCACTCGGGCGGCTCGCGCCGACCTCGTTCCTGCGCCAGGCGCAGGCCGCGCGCGTCGTGGCGGCCGAGAATCCGGAGCTCTCCTTTGACATCCAGACCCTGAACCCGGAGATGGGCCGTCTCTATCGACGGATCGAGGCCGCGGTGCGCGAGCTGCGCGAGGCCGTCGAAGCCGGCGACGCGAACCGCTACGGTCGGCTGGTATCGACCGCGCGCGATCACCTGGAGGCGGTGGGCCCGGGCTAGGGGCCCGAGCGCCGGGTGCTCGCCGCCGCGGCCTACCCGCGCGAAACGGCATCCGGAGGACGACGCCATTCCGTTCTACGCAAATGTTTATGTAGCAACCTCCAAAGTCTCCGTGCAGAGCGTATGACGCTCGTCTGACAAACAGGGATGGGAGAACTCCGATGAAGTCCATCATCCAGGAAGCGATCGCGAAACACCAAGAGAACCAGTCCTTGGTCGAGGAGAAGGCGGCGCCCGCGGCCCCGGCCTACGGGAGCGCGGACGACGCGGAGCTCGCGAAGCTGGCGGAGACGCTCAAGGTCAACATCCGAATCGTCGGGTGCGGCGGCGGCGGCTCGAACACGATCAACCGGTGCGTCGAGGAAGGCATCCAGGGCGCCGAGATGTGCGCCATCAACACGGACGCCAAGCACCTGCTCACGATCCATGCCCCCAGGAAGATCCTCATCGGACGGCGGGCCACCAAGGGCCTGGGCGCCGGCGCCCGGCCCGAGGTCGGCGAGGAGGCCGCGCGCGAGAACGAGGAGGAGCTGCGACAGTTCCTCAACGGCGCGCACATCGTCTTCGTCACCGCGGGGATGGGCGGCGGGACCGGCACCGGCTCCGCGCACCTCGTGGCCCGGATCGCGAAAGAGGTGGGCGCGCTGACGATGGGCGTCGTCACGCTGCCGTTCGCCGGCGAGGGCGCGGCCCGCATGGAGCAGGCCCGCGACGGCCTCGAGCGCCTGCGCCGAGTCTGCGACACGACGATCGTCATCCAGAACGACAAGCTCCTCGAGCTCGTCCCGCGGATGCCGCTCGACTCCGCCTTCAAGCTCGCGGACGCGGTCCTCATGACCGCGATCAAGGGGATCACCGAGATCGTCACGAAGCCCGGCCTCGTCAACCTCGACTACGCCGACATCCTGACGGTCATGAAGGACGGCGGAGTCGCGCTGATCGGGCTCGGGGAGAGCGAGAGCGCGACCGACCGCGTCACCGAGGCGGTCACCGAGGCGCTCACCTCGCCCCTGCTCGGAGCGGTCGAGCTCAAGGACGCCACCGGCGCGCTCGTGCGCGTCATCGGCGGCCCGACGATGACGGTCAGCGAGGCGGAGAAGGCGGCTGCCCTGGTGGGCGGCAAGATCTCCAAGCGCGCCCGCATCATCTGGGGCTGCTCGGTCGAGAACTCCCAGGACATGGAGAACACGATCAAGGTGCTCCTGATCATCACGGGCGTGCGCGCGACGAGCCTCCTCGGCCAGAAGGGAGGCTATGCCGCCGGCGAGTCCGAGGAAGTCATCGACCTCGTCCGGTAGGCCTGCGTCCCGGCGCCCCCGCTACCTCGGCATCGAGGCGGCGGGGGAACATCTTCCCCCGCCACTCCCTCGGTGGTGGGAGGCGACGCTGCGCGACCGGCTGGACCGCGCCGGCGTCCGCGGACGCTTCCGACTGGTGCGCGCCGAGGCCCATCGGGCGATCGCCGAGGTGGATCACCGCGACGCTCCCGCGGCCCGCGCGGCCTGGACGGTGGACGTGGGGAACGGGCCCGGTACGGTCCGGCTCGCGACCCGGCGGACCTGGGGAACGCTGCGCGGCGCCAAGGCCTGGCTGCGCGCGGGCGCCGCTACAGGAAGCTGACCCCGAAGGTCGCGATCTCGATCGAGAAGGTGTTGAGCGCGATCCCGGTCGGGATCGTGAGCGTCACGGTCCCGAGCGGGCCCCCGATCTGGAAGGGCCCGTAGCAGGCGGCGTAGGTCCCGCTGCAGCTGAAGTAGTTCTCGAACGGCGCCGTGGTGTTGAAGTAGCTGACCCAGCCGGCGGCGAACGTGCTCGTGACGGAGAAGACGATGTTCGTGTTGTTCTCGACTGTGAACGGCGAGCTCGGCGAGAGCTGGATCGAGTCCACCGACAACAGGCGCGCGCTGAGCTCGGTCGTCTGGATGCCGGACTCGGTCGCCCACTGGCCGATGAAGATCGGGAACCAGAGCGTGGCCGCGGTCACGCTGCCGGCGACGCTCGTCAAGGAGATCGCCGGCGGGTCGATCATCAGCGGCACCCCGCCGTCCTGGGCGTAGACCACCGCACCCGAGTCGAAGGCCACGTAGCCCGGCGGAATGTAGGTGTTCGCGAGCATGACGTTGAGCCCGGTGGCGCTCACCTGGGCGTACGGCACCGTGGCGGAGGCGTAGAACGGGCAGTACAGGCTCGCCGTCGAGGTGGAGACCGTCCAGAGCGACGTGGCGGTGCCCTTCGCGCCGGTGGTCGTGTTGAACGTCACCCCGTAGGTCGCGGTCCCGGATACCCCGCCCTCGGCCTTGTCGGTGGTCGCGATGGCGTTGACCGGGCAGTTCATCGCGGCCGTCGTCGGATTGTAGCCGGTGAAGTAGACGCTGAAGTGATTACCGGTCGTCGTCGAGGCGTTGGCCGCCGAGAACAGGTCGAGGAACCCGAAGAAGCTCGCGACCACGTTCAGCGTCGCCCCGCTGCCCACCGTGCCGAACGTGACGACGTCGTGCACGCCGACGACGTAGACGACGATCGTGGACGTGTAGCTCACCGACGCGACGCTGAGCGTGTCGTTGTTGCCGACGATCTCGATGAAATCCACGTTCGGTCCGGCGCTCATCTGGAGGTTGACCGTCGTGGTGTTGCCGACCACGAGCAGGTCGAGCGGGTTGGCGCCCTTGGTCGTGACCGTGATCGTCGCGCCGGCCGCCCCGGTGTAGTTGACGAGGTAGGAGCCGGTCGCGGTCGTCACGGAGTAGCCGGTGGACCCGACCTTCGAATAGTTCCAGTAGACGTGGTAGGGCCCCGGGCTCGGGCAGCTGATCGAGGTGGACGCCTGCGTGCAGGCGGACGGCACGTAGCCGGTGCCCGCGGTCCCGCCCGTCGGCGGGTCGTTGTTGACCGGCCCCGAGAGCGAGTAGCCGAGCGAATAGCCCGAGCCGTTCGCCGGCCGCGCGATCGTGCCAGAGTCGGGGCCGGCGAACGGGGGCGCCGCCGACGAGCCGAGCGTGACCGGCTGGGTCACCTGCGCCCCGATGGCGTCCGCCTGGCTCACGGCCTCGAGGAGCGCCTGGAACCGCCCCAGTTGGTTCTCGACCTCGATCACGTGGTCGAGGTCGTTGACGCTCATCTGGTTCGGCAGCGTCGTCGTGAGATAGTTCGCGATGAAGGTGACAACGAGCAGGAGGCCCAGGATCGTCGCAATCGGCGCGACCTGCGCCCGTTGCCCGCGCCGCCGCCACTTGCGGGTCGAGCGACGTCGCCGGTTCACGAGCTCCTCGGGGAGAGTAAATTACCCGTGCGCGCCGTATTTATTCTTGCTGGCACGCGAGGCGGCGGGCCCGCCGGCGGGCGGCGGTTCGCTCGAGGTGGCGACGCTCCGCGCCGCGACCCTTATCTCTCTCCTTCCCTCCCCGTTCCGGGTAAGGAGCGTGGCACCGGAGGCCGAGCCCACCGTCCGCGTGGCGCGGGCGCTCCTGTCGGTCGACGACAAGCAGGGCCTGGCCGACTTGGCGCGAGGACTGCTCGAGCTCGGCGTCGAGCTGTGGGCCACCGCGGGGACCCGCCGCGCGCTCGCGGAGGCCGACGTGAGCGTCGGCGCGGCCGAGGAGCTCACGGGGATCGCCGCCTGGTTCGGCGGGCGCATCAAGACCCTGCATCCCGCGCTGCTCGGCGGGATCCTCGCGCCCCGCACGGACGCCGGGCAGCGGGAGCTCGCCGAGCGGGGCCTCCGCCCGTTCGACCTGGTCGTCACCAACCTCTACCCGTTCGAGCGCCACCTCGCCGAGCCGGCGGCGGACCGGGAGGAGTTCATCGACATCGGCGGCGTGACGCTCGCCCGGGCCGCCGCGAAGAACCACGCTTGGGTGTCGGTGGTGATGGATCCGGCGGACTACCCGGGGCTGCTCGCCGAGATGCGCGCCCACGGCGGCGTAACGGCGACCACTCGGGCGCGGCTCGCGAGCGCCGCGTTCCGGCGCACGAGCGACTACGACCGCGCGATCGCCGGCGCGCTGGGGAGCGGCCCCCCCGTTCCCGACGACGGCCCGTTCCCGGAGGAGCTCGTGCTCCGCCGCGAGCCGCTGCGCCTGCGCTACGGAGAGAACCCGCATCAGCGCGCCGCGGCGTACCGGGGGGCGGGCCCGGTAGGGGCGGGCTTCCAGCCTCGGCCCTTCGCGGTCGTGAAGGGCGACGCGCTCTCCTTCACCAACCTCCTCGACGTCGACACGGCGCTCGCGATCGTCGCGGAGTTCCCGGGCCCGAGCGCGGCCGTGGTGAAGCACGCGACCCCGTGCGGCGTGGCCTCGGGCACGACGGTCCGTGAGGCCCTCGAGCGCGCGATCGAAACGGACCCGGTCGCCCGGTACGGCTGCGCGATCGCGGTCAACCGCCCCCTCGGGCCGGACGATCCGGTCGCGCTGAAGGGGATCTTCGTCGACCTGTTCGCCGCGCCGGCGTTCGACGTCGCCGCCCTCGCCTCCCTCGGCCATCGGACGAAGCTGAAGGTCGTGCGGGCCGAACCCCCGATCGCGGGGGCGGCGGCCTGGGAAGCGAAGAGCGCGCTCGACCGACTCCTGCTGCAGGAGGTCGACCAGCGGGAGCTCGCCCCGTCGGACTTCCGCCAGGTCACCGGGGCGCCGGTACGCCCGGAGGCCGCATGCGCCCTCGACTTCGCCTGGCGCGTGGTCCGGCACGCGAAGTCGAACGCGATCGTGCTCGCGCAGGGCGCTCGGACCGTCGGGATCGGCTCCGGCCAGCCGACGCGCGTCAAGGCGGTCGAGCTCGCCTGCGAGGTCGCCGGCGAGCGGGCGCGCGGTGCCGTGCTCGCGTCGGATGCGTTCTTCCCGTTCCCGGACGGGGTCGAGGCCGCCGGACGGGCGGGCGTGAGCGCGATCATCCAGCCCGGCGGCAGCGTCCGCGACCCCGAGGTGATCGCGGCGGCCGAGCGCTATGGGATCGCGATGTACTTCACCGGCTGGCGGGTCTTTCGACACTAGCCCCGTCGTCGGCCGCGAACAGGCGCCGCAGGATCGCGCGGAAGGCGACCGGGTCGACCGGACCGACCTCGCGGCCGCGCTCGTGCCCCTCGCTCACGAACACGTAGGTGGGGATCGAGTGGATCCCGTACGACCGGGTGACGATCGCCGCCTCGTCGACGTCCACCATCGCGAACTTGACCCGGCCGGCGAGGCGTTCGGAGAGGTCCCGGACGATCGGCACGGTGACCCGGCACGGGACGCACCAGTCGGCGTAGAAGTCGACGACGACCGGGAACGGCGAGCGGAGGACCTCGGCCTCGAACGTCTCGTCGTTCACCCGTACCGGGCCCGGACGCTCGGTCACGCCGCCTTCCTCCGCGCTTCGAGCGGGAAGGGCCCTTTAAACATGCGGTTCGTGAGGTGGCCGATCCCCGTGAGGCGCCCTGCGGCCCCGCCGCGCGCGCCGGGCCGATCCGCGGCGCTCGGCCCGGCGCTCCTCGACTGGTTCCGCACCCACCGGCGCGCGCTTCCGTGGCGGGCCGGTCGCGATCCGTACCGCATCTGGGTCGCCGAGGCGCTGCTGCAGCAGACGCGGGTGGCGCAGGCGACGCGCTATTTCGAGCGGTTCGTCGCACGGTTCCCGAACGTGCGCGCGCTCGCGCGCGCGCCGCTCGCGGACGTGCTGAAGGCCTGGCAGGGCGCGGGCTACTATGCGCGGGCACGTCACCTCCATGCGGCGGCCCAGCAGCTTGCCGTCGAGGCGGGAGGACGCCTCCCCCACGACGTCGCGTCGCTCGAGCGCTTGCCCGGGATCGGGCCGTACATGGCCCGTGCGATCGCGAGCCTCGCCTTCGATGCGCCGGTCCTCGCCGTCGAGGCCAACGGGCTGCGCGTCGCCGCCCGCTGGACCCGCGAGGCCGGAGACCCGAGGACCCCCAGGGTCCGGGCGCGGCTGGAGCGCGCCCTGGAGGCGGCCCGGCCGCCGGGTCCCGCCGGAACGTTCAACGAGGCGCTCATGGAACTCGGCGAGACGGTCTGCCTTCCGATCGCTCCGGGCTGCGACGCCTGCCCCGTCTCCTTCGGGTGCCGGGCCTTTCGGGAGACCGATGCGCCGGCGCGCTACCCGCGCCGCCGGCGGGCGGCGAGGCGCCCGCATGTCCGCGCGGCGGTCGTCGTCCTGCGCGACCGGGGACGCTGGCTGGTGCAGCGGCGGCCCGAGGCGGGTCTTCTCGGCGGGCTGTGGGAGTTTCCCGGCGGGAAGATCGCTCCCGGCGAGGCCCCGGGTGCGGCGGCGCGGCGCGAGCTGCGCGAGGAGACCGGACTGGCGGTCCGCGAGCTGCGGCGGGCCGGGGTCGTGCGCCACGCCTACAGCCACTTCACGGTCGAGCTCCACGTTTTCGAGGGACGACGTGCCGGGGGCCGCGGCCGGAGGATGGGCGAGGACCGCCGCTGGGTGTCCCCGAGCGAGCTGTTCGCCCTCCCGATCCCGAAGGCGACCGAGAAGATCGCGCGGCGGCTCGCGCCGGGTACAGCTTCCCGGGGTTGAGGATCCCCGCCGGGTCGCACGCCCGCTTGATCGCTCGCAGCACGGCGAGTCCCGGCGCCCCGACCTCCTCCGTCAGGAACGGCGCCTTCAGCACCCCGATCCCGTGCTCGGCGCTGATCGTGCCGCCGAGCGCGAGCGACGCGCGCAGCAAGTCGGCCCGGATCCGGCGAGCGGCCGCGGAGCGCGGATCGACCACGAAATTCGGATGGAGGCTCCCTTCGCCGAGGTGGCCGAACAGGTAGACCGGCACCGCTTCCCGCCTCGCGATCCTTCGGATCGTCGCGCAGAGCCGGTCGATCGCTCGGAGCGGCACCGCCACGTCCTCGCGGAGGCGCTCCCCCACCCGGCGATCGAGCGCCACGCTTGCGCGGCCCCGCAGGTCCCACAGGCGGTCGGAGTCCGCGTAGCGGACCGGGGGTCCGACGACGCCCGCCCCCCGAGCGACGCGCAGCACTCGATCCTCGCGAACGGTCGCCTCCTCGGGATCGCCCGCCTCGATCTCGAGCAAGAGGCCAGCGGAGCCGCAGCCCAGGGACGTCGGTAACAGGCCGAGCGACGCGCAGCAATCGGGATCGAGGTACTCGATCGCGCTGAGCCCCGTGCCCGGCGCGGACGCGAGCGCGATCGCCACGCGGCCGAGCGACGCCGACTCGGTCATCGGCACCGCGAACCCGCGCCGCACGGGAGGTCGCGCGGCGAGCCGCACCGTGATCTCGGTCGCGATCCCCAGGGTGCCCTCGCTACCGACGAACACCGAGAGCAGGTCGGGGCCGACCGACCGTTTGGCGGCGAGCGAGCCCCAGCGGGTGCGGGTCCCCGTCCCGAGCACGAGATCGACCGCACGGATCCAGGTCCGGGTGGGGCCGTAGCGGAATGATCGGGGTCCCGAGGCGTTCGTCGCGACGTTCCCGCCGAGGGTGGAGGCGGCCCAGGAACCCGGGTTGGGCGGGAAGAACAGATGGTGGGACGCGAGCGCACGCTGCAGCGTTCGGTTGGGGGTACCGGGACCCGCGCGCGCCCATCGCCCGATGGGATCGATCTCCCGGATCTCATTCCAGGCCGCGAGGTCGACGACGATCCCGCCCCGAACGGGGACGGACTCGCCATCCAGCGAGGTCCCGGCCCCGCGGGCGACGACCGGAATGCGGCGGACCGCCGCCCAGCGGACGGCGACGGCGAGATCGTCGGCGTCGCGCGGCCGGAAGACCACGGAGGGCCGGCCGACGACGTGAGAGCCGTCCCGCCCGCATCGCTCTAGGTCCGCGGGGTCCGCGGAGACCTCGCCGCGGACGACCCGGGCGAGCGAAGCCGTTCGGGGGTCCACGGGGGCGCACACCGCCGCAGGGGCTTACGCCTGGCGCCGGCCCCACCACGACCGGGACCCCCCCCTCGGAGGCTCCGGGCGCCCCCACCCTCCATCGTCCGGGGGACTGGATAACTATATAGTCGGCCGCTGTTTTCCGTTCGTTGGCCTCGGGCATCGGTGGCGGCGGGCTCTTGGTGGCACCGTCCAAGAGACCTGGAGACGCCCCACCGGTGCCTTCCCTGTCGCTTCCTTTCGGACGATAGGTTCTTTTGACGAACGCGGCAGGTCCGCGACGATGGCGGGTCTGTTCGGTCCCTCGGACGAGGATCTCGAGCGCCTGCGCTCCGCCGTCCAGTCGCTCGGCACCACCAGCGTGCCCGGGCTCGCGGCCGCGCTGTCCTGGAGGGAGCACAAGACCCAGCGCGTCCTCGCCCACGAGCTCGCCCGTCCGGGCACCCTGGTCGCCTACGACCCCGGCCGCCGCGCCGTCCGCTGGGCGAGGCCGCTGTTCGTCCCGCCCGTGCCGGCGCCCGCGACCTCCGAGCCCCGGCCCGCCGAGCGCGCGCCCCGGCTTCCCGGCGCCCCCGGCCCGGTGCTGACCCCCGCGGGCCTCAAGAGCCTGTGTCCCAGCTGCCACGTGCCACTCCAGTCCACCGGGACCGCGAGCCTCGCGGTCTGTCCGAGCTGCGGCCGGCTCTCCTCCGCGCGGATCGCGGCGGCCGGCGAGACCGCCACCGCGCCGTACCGCGCCCCGACCCCGGAACCGCGCGCGACCGCGCCGCCGGCGTCGGCGATCGACGGCGCGGCGCCGGCCGCGGCCCTCGGTGACCGTCGGGCCCAGGAGATGTTCGCGGCCTGGGTGACCGCCCAGCCGATCCCGTGTCCGAAGTGCCGCACGCCGCTGCGGCACCGGGGCGTGAGCGAGTACACCTGCCCGTCGTGCGGGCAGATGGTGCGCTTCCCGACCGCGGCCGCCGTCGCGGGTGCCGCGAGCGCGCCGCCCCCGAGCCCGGCCGCCTAGAACGGCACGGCCGCGCGCACCGCGCCCACGAGCTCCCCGCTCGCGATCCCCCCGGCCACCCGTTCGATATCGTCGGAGAGGCTGCGATCCGCGGCGAGCGCCGCGACCCGGGCGCGGAGGGCGCGGAGCGCGGCTTCGCTACCGACGCCGCCGCTCTTCGGCCGACGATGCTCGAGCGCCTCGCCGGCCACCAGCCACTCCACCGCGACCACCCGGTGGCTGTTCGCCAGTATCCGCCGCAGCTTGGCACCGGCCCAGGGCCCCATGCTGACGAAGTCCTCCTGGTCGGCGGACGTCGGCAGGCTGCCGACGCTGGCGGGGTGCGCGAGCGTCGCGTTCTCGTTGACGAGCGCCGCGGCGAGGTACTGCGGGATCATGAAGCCGGAGCTGGCGCCGGGCTCCGGCGCGAGGAACGCCGTGAGACCGCGGTTCAGCGCGGGATGGAGGAGCCGTGCGATCCGCCGCTCGGAGAACGCGGCGAGGTAGGCGGTGCCGACGCCGAGGGTGTCGAGCGCGAGCGCGAGCGGCTGGCCGTGGAAGTTCCCGCCGTTGATGAACTCCTCCCCGAAGACCACGGGATTGTCGGTGACCGCGTTCAGCTCCGGCCCCACGATCCGTTCGGCGAAATCGATCGCGAGGCGCACCGCCGCGAGCACCTGCGGAACGCAGCGGAGGGTGTAGGCGTCCTGGCCGGCCCAGGTACGCCGCGCGACGGCGAGCGACGAGCCCGCGAGCAGCTGCCGCAGGGCCCCGGCGACCCAGCGCTGCTCCGGCGAGTTCCGCACCTCCCCGAGACGGTCGTCGAGCGGGCCGGGTTCGGCTTCGAGGGCGTCGAACGAGAGCGCGACCGCGACCAGCGCCGCATCGAGGAGCCGCCGGGCGTCCTCCACCGCGAGGGCCAGGTAGGCCGCCATCAGCGAGGTGCCGTTGAGCAGGGCGACCCCTTCCTTGGCGGCGAGCTCGAGCGGAGCGATCCCCTCGGCGGCGAGGACATCTCGGGCCGGTCGCCGGGCGCCCGTGCCGGGGTCCACGAACGATCCCTCGCCGGTGAGCGCCAGCGCAAGGTGGGCGAGCGGGGCGAGGTCCCCGGAGGCGCCGACGCTCCCCTGCTCGGGCACCCACGGGACCAGACCGCGGTTCAGCACCGCGACCAGGCGGTCGAGGAGCTCCGGCCGCACGCCGGAGTGCCCGCGCGCGAGCGAGTTGAGGCGCAGGAGGACCAGGCCCCGCACGAGATCGGAGGGCAGGGCGGGCCCGGTGCCGCTCGCGTGGCTGCGGACCAGGGAGGCCTGGATCTCGCGCGACTTCTCCACCGGCACGGCCTGGTGCGAGAGCCCGCCGAAGCCGGTGGTCACGCCGTAGACCGCCCGCGATTGGGCGATCGCGCGTTCGACCGCCGCGCGGCTCGCGTCGCAGGCGGCCCGCGCCGAGGGCGCGACCGCGACCGGCACCGCGCCGCGGACGATCGCGACGAACTGCTCCCGGCCCAGGCTCCGTCCGTCGAGCGCGACGGTCCCGGTCACGGCCAGGACCTCCCGGCCGACGGCCGATGCGGCACCCGAGCGGACCCTAGGCCGGAACGACGAGCTCGCCGCCGGCCTTCTGCATCGACGGCACCCGACGGGTCTTCGAGCCCTTCGTTTGCCAGAAGACCTCCGCGAACTCCTGGACGAGCTTGAGCAGGTCCTGGGCGTCCGCGAGGTTCGTGCCCTGGCGCGCCTTCGACGCGCCCTTCATGATCCGCCAGACGAGGTCGTGAACCTGCGGGAACTGCTTGGCATGGTCCGGCGTGAAGTAGTCGCCCCAGATCACGCGGATCTCGCCCTTCACGCGCTCGGCATGCGTCTCCTTGACCGAGGTGTACCGGGCGAGCTTCGACATGAACTCCTTGCGGTCCTCGGGCTTCGCGTCCATCGCGGGGGGCGTCGATTCCGCGATCAGCTGATCCATCCGAACGACGGTGAGCGCCGCGATCTGCGCCTCGTGCGGGTCGTAAATACCGCACGGAATGTCGCAGTGGGCGTAGACCGTGCGCGGCGGATGCACGAGGTCCCAGAGGCGTTCGACCAGAGCGAGCGAGGGAGCGCGGGCGGACATGGCGGGGCAGGCTCGGGGAGGCCGATAAAGGTGCCGGCGCGGACCTCGCCACTCCGCCGTTGGAGGAGCCGGCGGGTGGTCGTCGCGGACGAGAGCATGCGCCCCACGCTCCGGCCCGGAGACCGACTGCTGCTCGATCCCCGCGCCTACCGGTCCGCGCCCCCGCGGGTCGGGGACGTCGTCGTGCTCGTCGACCCAGCGGCACGCGAGCGCTGGTTGATCAAGCGCGTCGCGGCGTACGATCCCGCGACCGAGCTCGTGGACGTGCGCGGCGACGCGGGCGAGCGGGCCCGGGACAGCCGGCGGTTCGGCCCGGTACCCCGCCGCGCGCTCGTCGGTCGCGCCTACCGCCTCTACTTCCCGCCGGACCGCCGCCGGGAGCTGTAAGGCCCCGTCGCTCGGGGTCTCGTCGCGCAACCATTATCCGATGGGGGGAACTGCCACATCGATGGCCTCTTCCGTCCCCCCTCCGACGGCCGCGCCCCCTCCCGCACGAACGATGGCCGCGACGACCCCGGTCTGGATCGTCGTCGTGATCGTGGTCGCCGCCGCCGTCGGAGGGATCGGCTTCTACGCGGGCTACGAGTACCGCGGCTCGCCGGCCGCGACCGGCACCGTCGCCAACAACACCCTGTCGATCGGCGCCGCCGGGACTCTGACCATCACCTTCCCGGAGCTCGCGAGCGCTCTCGTCAACGAGACGCCCGGCATCTCGGCGCCGCTCGCGGCCCAGGATTACGAGGGCTCGCTGGACGTGACCTCCGGCATCACGTCGCAATCGCTGCGAGTCGATGTCGCAGCGCTCGCGGACTTCCGCCTCGCGCCCCAGCTCCTCTACCCCACCTACGCGAACTACGAGGTCGTCTTCGCGCAGACCCAGGAGGTCCTGATCTACAACGCGAGCCTCCCCGCCTACGCGGGGATCGACTCGGCGAACTGGGCAGAGAAGCTCGCGACCGAGACCGCGAACGGCGGCTCCGCCCGGCTGGGCATCTGGAACGCGTCGACCGACCCGAACGGCTACAACGAGATCTTCAGCCTGATGCTGCAGGGCCAGTACTACGGCTCGGGGATCTCCGACTACTACAGCGACTTCTACAGCGGCGCGCCGGGCAGCTACGCCACCCCGAACCCGAGCACCACCATCCTCGAGCACGAGTCGCACGCGGCCAGCCTGATCGAGACCGGCGTCGTCTCGGCGGTGATCACCTACAAGGCGGTCGCGATCCAGAACCACCTGCCGTACGTCCTGCTCGACCCGATCGTAGGGCTCGGATCGAACAACTCGACGGCGCTCACGGCCTACGCCGGGCTGCCGGGAACGCAGATCCTCTCCTCCTCGGGCGCGCTGGCGACCGTGCATCCCGCGCCGATCCTCTTCGCGGCCACGGTGCCGCTGAACGCCCAGAACGCGGCGCTCGGCCTGTTGTTCCTCCACCTGCTGCTGTCCCCGCAAGGGAGCGCGATCCTCGCCCAGGGCGGGGCCTGGACCCCGATCTTCCCCGGGTGGACCGACCAGCCCAGCAAAGTGCCGGGACTCCTTGCCCCTGACGTCACGGGGCTACCGGCGTGGGCGACACCGTTCCTCACCTGAGTCCGGGGCGCGCGAGCGCCCCCGTGCGATCTCCGCTGCGCGCGGGCCGCCCGTGGCTCGCGCTGCAGATCGTTCTCGGCGGCTCGCTGCTCCTGCTCTTTCTACTCCCCATCTACGCCCTGTTCGCCTGGGCGGGGCCGACCCGCATCCTGGCCGCTGCGACGAACCCGGCGGTCGGGGCCGCGATCTGGCTCACGCTCTTCGCCTCGGGGATCGCCGTTCTCGCAGCGGTGGTGTTCGCCGTCCCGCTCGGCTACCTGCTCGCGCGACGCCGCTTCCGAGGCCGCAGCGTCGTCGAGTCCGTCGTCGCGCTGCCCGTCGTCGTGCCCCACCTGCTGGTCGGGCTCGGGCTGTTCTTCCTCGTGATCCCGGGCTCGCCGCTGTTCCGCTTCACGAACGCGATCGGCTTTCCCATCTACGACACGATCTGGGGCGTCGTGCTGGTGATGGTGTTCGTCAGCGCGCCGTACACGGTGCTCGCCGCGGATCTGGCGTTCCGCGCGATCGATCCGCGCGTCCTCGAGGCGGCCCGCTCTCTCGGCGCCGGACCGGCGAACGCGTTCCTGACCGTCTCCTTCCCGCTCGCGCTGCGCGGGATCGTCGCGGGTCTCCTGCTCACCTGGGCCCGGGCGGTCAGCGAGATCGGCGGTATCCTGATCCTCGCCTACACCGTCTACCCCGGCGGCCCGTACACGGGCCCCGTGACGAGCACGCTCAGCGTGCTCGTCTACAATCTCTTCCAGTCCGGCGACCTCGGGGACGCGGCCGCGACGAGCTCGCTGTTCCTCCTCATCGCCTTCGCCATCTTCCTCGTGATCCGCATCGGCGAGCGCTCGGGCTGGGTCCCGTGGCGGCGCGGGGAGCTGTTGCCGTGACGGCCTGGGAGGTCGCGGGGCTCGCGGCCCGTCTCGAGTCGTTCGCGCTCGGACCGGTCGACCTCACGCTGCGTCCCGGCCGTGCGGTGGCCCTGCTGGGGACCTCCGGCGCCGGCAAGACGACGCTCCTGCGGACCCTCGCGGGCTTCGTGCCGCCCAGCGCCGGCCGCATCCGGCGGGACGGCGCGGACATCACGGGCTCCCCTCCCGAGGCCCGCCGGCTCGGCTACGTCCCGCAGGGGCTCGGGCTGCTGCCGCACCGCACCGTCGAGCGGAACGTCAGCTACCCGCTCGAGCTGCGCGGGGACGTCGAGGCGGTGCGCCATGTCCGACCGCTCCTCGAGCGCTTCGGCATCGCCCCGCTCGCGCGCCGGCGGCCGGCGCAGCTCAGCGGCGGAGAGGCCGAGCGCGTCGCGCTCGCGCGCGCGCTGGCCGCGGATCCCGAGCTCGTGCTCTGGGACGAGCCGTGGCAGGGCCTCGACGTCGCGGCCCAGCACGATCTCGGTCTCGTCTTCACGGAGCTGCGCGAGGCGGCCCAGGTCCCGGTCGTCGTCGTCACCCACGACCCGGCGCTCGCCTTTTCCGTCGCCGACCAGTTCCTCGTGCTGCACCAGGGCCGGGTCCGGTTCTGGGGAGCGCCGGCCAAGCTCCTCGCGGCCCCGTTCGACGGGTTCACGGCCCGCTTCGTCGGCTACGAGAACGTCCTCGAGCCCGCCGCGCTCGCCGGCGGCGCACCCGGCTCGTTGACGGCGTGGCTGCGCGAGCGCGCGGGACCGGACGGAGTCGCCTTCGGCCGACCGCTCCTGACCCCGGGCGAGGGGGCCGCGGGGGGCTGGGAGGCGGTCGTGCGCGCCGCCCGCCCGACACCGGAAGGGATCGCGATCTCGGCCCGCGTCGATACCCTCACGCTCGCCCTTCGGATCCCGGCGCCGGTGACGGCTTCCATCCCCGCCGCCGGCCACCGGGTGCGCTTCGATCTGGACGCGGCGGACCTCCGCCCGCTGGGCCTTGCCGCTCGCGGCGGGTCGCCGGAGACCGGTGCATGAGCCGCCCGAGCCGGGTCAGCAGCACGGACATCGCGCTCCTGCGCTCGATCGGCGAGGAGCGCTCGGTGGTCGCCGCGAGCCATCGCGTCGGCGTCTCACGCGATCTCGCGGTCTATCGCCTCGAGCGCCTCGCCCGCGCCTTCGGGGGTCCCGTCGCGCGCGGCCGGCGCGGGGGTCCGGAGCACGGCCGCACGACCCTCACTCCGCTCGGCGAGCGCATCGCGCGGGGTGGGTTCGAGGTGGTCGAGCTCCTCGACGCACGACCGACCGGCTCGCTCGCCCGGCCCAACCTGCTCGCGGGGACCTACCGCGCCGGCCCGCCGCCCGAGGTGACCATCGGCCCGGCACTGACCCTGAAGGTCGCCTTCCGGGCCGCGGAGGGCGAGCGTATCCGGGTCGCGCTCGACCCGGAAGCGATCGTCGTCGCCCGACGTCGCTTCCCGTCGAGCGCGCGCAACGTGGTGGCAGCGCGGATCGTGTCGATCGGCCCCGCGGCCGGTGCTTCCGGCCGGACGCTCGCCGTGCGCCTCGGCGGAACCCGGGTCCGGGTCGCCCTCACGGGCGAGACGGTCCGAGAGCTCGCGCTCTCGGCGGGCGTCCGGGTCTACCTGTACATCAAGGCGACCGCGCTGCGGCGGGTCGGCCCGCCGGAGACCGGGCGGCGCGCGCCCGCTCGTCGACCATGATCCGGCTGCAGCCGATGACGTCCGAGGAGCTCGAGCGCTACCTGGCGCGTTCGATCCCCGCCTACGCGGCGGACCACGTCCGGGATGGTCAATGGAGCGAGGGGGAGGCGCTCGAGCGCTCGCGCGAGGAGCACCGGCGCCGGTTGCCGATCGGCATCGCCACGCCGAACCACTTCCTCTACACGATCCACGACGCGCACGGCGGGCGCGTCGGGGAGCTGTGGTACCATCTGAGGACCGAGACCGGGCGGCCGCAGGTGTTCGTCTTCTGGATCGGGATCGACGCGGCCCACCGGCGCCGCGGCTACGGCTCCGAGGCGCTCGGGCTCGTCGAGGCGGCGGTGCGGCAGCGGGGCGCCGACCGCATCGCGCTCCACGTCTTCGGCGTCAACGTCGCCGCGCAGGCGCTCTACGCCCGGCTCGGCTACGCGCCGACGAACGTGCTCTTGGCCAAGCGGCTCGACGCGCCGGGCGTCGCCGCTACTCGCGGATCCCCTCGCCCGTGAGCGAGAAGACCGCCTCGCCCTCGGGCAGGTTCGGGGAGTCGATCAGGCGCGCGATCCGCCGCGGCGGCTTCGACTTGCGCAGGTAGACCCGGTAGGTCGCCGCGTGGGCGACGATGTTCCCGCCGATCGGGCGGGTCGGGTCGCCGAACAGGATGTCGGGGCGGGCCGAGACCTGGTTCGTGACGACGATCGACGCGTTGTAGGTATCCGCGAAGCGCAGGAGCTCGTGGAGATGGCGGTTCAGCAGCTGCTGGCGGGGCGCGAGCTCCGCGCGACCGACGTACTCGCTGCGGAAGTGCGCCGTCAACGAGTCGACGACCAGCAGCCGTATCGGCCGCTCGCGCGCGAGCTCCTGCGCCTTCTGCACCAGGAGCATCTGGTGGTTCGAGTTGAACGCCCGGGCGACGTGGATGCGCTCGAGCGCGGCACCGGGGTCGACGCCGCTGCCTTTGGCCATATCGACGATGCGCTCGGGGCGGAAGGTGCTCTCCGTGTCGATGTAGACCGCCTCGCCGCCCAGGCCGCCCTGGTCGGCGGGCAGCTGGACGTTGACCGCGATCTGGTGCGCGAGCTGGGTCTTCCCGCTGCCGAACTCGCCGGAGAACTCGGTGATCGCCTGTGTCTCGACACCGCCGCCGAGCAGCTCGTCGAGCGCCTTCGCGCCGGTCGTGACCCGGCCGAGCTTCTTGCGGCGCTCGAGCAGGGTCGTCCCGCTCTCGAACTGGCCGACGTCCGCCTTGCGGCGGGCCTCGCCGATGATCTTCTGCGCGATCGCCGTGCCGATCTCGGCCGCTTCGGCGACGTCGCCCGGCGAGGCGACCGCGAGCTCCATCAGGTCCGTGTAGCCGGCCTCGCGCAGCTTCTCGGCGGTCGTCGTTCCGATGCCCGGAAGGTCTTCGAGCGCGACCTCCGCCCTCGGCTCGGGCAGGGCCTCGGCGCTCACCGCGCGTCCGCTCTTCGATGGCACGCCCGGACGACCGGACCCGGGGGGATAAGCGTGCGGGAGGGGTCCCGAAACGGTGAAAGGTGCCTACCGCGCGCCCGCGCTGAACGGCTCCCCGGTGAGGCGCTGGAAGACGGTCGTGTACAGGCGGCTGACCTCGTCGACGAGCAGCGGCGGGAGCGGGGGGATCGGCGGCTCGGCGGCGTGGGCCGCGCGGGCCTTCGAGAGGGCGTCGTAGTAGCCCGTGCTGCGGTAGTGCTGGCGGACGAACTCCTTGGAGAAGTCGACCTGCCGGCCCCGATCGTAGGCGTCCTTGTCCCAGAAGCGGTCCTCGTCGGCGGTGCCGAACGTGTCGACGACCATCAACGCGCCCGACTCGTCGATCCCGAACTCCTTCTTCCCGTCGACGTGCAGGAGACCCCGGGGCCCGATCTCCCGCTGCATCGCCGCGTCGATCTTGAGGATCGTCTCCCGGATCTCGTCGAGCTGGCGGCGGTCGATCGCCGCGAGCGCCAGCGCCTCGGGGATCGGAAGCAATCGGTCGATCGGCTCGAGCTTGGTCGTGACCTCGAAGTGCGGCTCGGGGAGACGGACCCCGTACTCGAGGCTCGCGTCGCTCGCGAAGCCGAGGTCCTTCGGGCTCACGGCACCGGACTTGACCCGGTCCCACATCGAACCGGCGAGGTAGTAGCGGACGATCAGCTCGAGCGGCACCAGGTAGCGGGTCGGGCGCGGGCCGAGGGTCGCCGGCTCCGGCACTACCCGGACCCGCCGCACCCGCATGGCGGTGGGCCCGGCGAGGCCCAGGAAGTGGTGGCGCACGCCGAGGCGGTCGCAGAGGCCGAACCAGTGGGCCGCGGTGCGCGCGAGGGTCTCGCCCTTGTGCGGGATCTCGCTCGGGACGTGCTTATCGAACACCGAGATGTCGTTCGTGAACCGGAACTCGAGCTCGGTCGGCGAGATCTCGTAGACCTCCTTCACCTTGCCGCGACGCAGGAACTTCGGCGCGGCGAGCGTCGCGGCCGCCGGGGATTTGGGCATGCGGCGCCGAGGCGGCCGGCCGCTTTTAACGTTCGCGGCGCCGCACCGGCGGATCGGCTAGCTCGGGGGCGACGCCGGGGCGGAGCGCGGGAGCGCGAGGCGGTTGAGCTCGTCGAACGAGATCGCGCCCTCGAGGAGCGAGTCGAAGCTCGCGCGCTCGAGCACGTCGGCGCTCACTCGCTTGAGCAGACCCAGGGCCGCGTAGGAGGCGCTCGGGCCGAAGCTCACCCGCTTCACCCCGAGGCGCTCGAGCTCGGCGAGGCTCGGGAGCCCCCGGCGGACCATCACGTTCACCGGCCCGCCGACCGCGCCCACGAACGTCTCGATCGACGCGGCATCCGTGAGCCCCATGGGGTAGACGCAGTCCGCGCCCGCGTCCCGATACGCGCTCGCGCGCCGGATCGCCTCCCGCAGCTGGGCCGCCGGTTCGCCCGGCGCATGACGGAGCGCGTCGGTGCGCGCGTTGATCACGATCGGCACCCCGATCTCGCCGGCGAGCTCCCGGATCGCCCGGATCTTGCGGACCTGGGCCGGGACGCGCAGGAGGCCGTCGTGCGTCGGGGTTAGGTCCTCGAGGTTGATCCCGATCGCACCGGAGGTGACGGCCTGACGGACCGTCCGCGCGACCGCGCGCGGGCCCCGACCGTAGCCCGAGACCAGGTCGGCGCTCAGCGGGACTCGGAGGGCGCGCGCGATCCGCCCGACCACGTCGAGCAGCTCGCGCCTGGGCATCCGCTCGCCGTCGGGGTACCCCCGCGAGACCATGACGCCGGCGCTCGAGGTCGCGACCGCCGGAAATCCCGCGTCCTCGAAGATCCGGGCGCTCGGGACGTCCCAGGCGTTCGGCAGCACGAACGGTCGGCTCCCGAGGTGGAGCCGCCGGAACGCCTCGGCCTTCTCCGCGAGGTCGGTCATCGCGCGAGCAGCGGCGGGCCCCTTATCGTCCTTGCCGGCGCCCGGGCTCGCTCAGAGCTGGCGCGCGTGCAGCAGCTGGATCGGCCGGAAGCCGCGCTTGGCGTAGAAGCGGATCGCGATCTCGTTCTGGGCGGGGAACTCGGCGACCACCACACCGGCGCCCTTCGCCTTGAGCGCGCTCGAGATCTCGCGCAGGAGGTACTCGCCGACCCCGCGGCGGCGGTAGAGCGGCAACAGGTAGATGTCGGTGATGACGCCCTCGTGCTCCGGCGTGTAGAACGGCCGCTCCCGGACCTGGGCCCGCACGAAGCCGACGACCTTGTCCTTGTCCGCCCCGACGCCCTCGGCCGCGAGCAGGATCGACCGGGGATCGTCCAGCTGCGAGAGCAGGAGCTGGCTCGCCTGCGCCTCCGCGTCCTCCCGCACCTTGAGGAGCGGGTCGAACTCCTCGTTCAGGCGTTTGAGCCGCAGGAGCAGCGGGACGATCGCCGGGATGTCGGCGGCCCGCGCCGGACGCAGGTGGATCGGGATCGCGGGGGTCTCCGACGGACCGGCGTCGGCGCTCGCGCTCACCGCCGGCCTCCACCGAGCGCGCCGACGCTCGGCATCGCGGGCGTCAGGCGGGCGCGCGCGAGCGCGCGCACGAGACGGCTCGACCGCCCCATGATCGCATGGGCCCGCTCGAGGAACTCCTCGTGCGAGCGCCGGCGGCCCGCGATCCCGAGGGCGACGGCCGCGTCGCCGACCGCGGCCGCGACGTGCGGGAAGACGTCCGTCTCCTCCATCGTGGGCAAGAGGTGCGAGGCGGAGAGCCCGCGCTCTCGGGCCCGCCGCGCGAGCTCCTTCGCGGCCGCGAGAACGATCTCGTCGGGGATCGCGCGCGCCCGCGCGTCGAGGACCCCGCGGAACACCGCCGGGAAGATCAGCGAGTTGTTGACCTGGTTCGGGAAGTCGCTGCGGCCGGTCGCCACGATCGCGGCGCCGGCGGCGGTCGCGGTCTCGGGCCAGATCTCCGGGACCGGGTTCGCCAGCGCGAAGACGATCGGCTCGCGCGCCATTCGCCGCAGGTGCTCGGGCCGGACCGTGTTCGGATCGGGCGTCGACGCGGCGAGGAGCACGTCCGCCTCGGCGAGGGCGTCGGAGAGGTCTCCGGTCCGGCCGCCGCCGTTCGTGCGGAGGGCGAGCCGGTACTTCCAGGGGTTGCGCACCATCAGCTCGTCGACGTCCTCCCGCTCGGCGTAGAGGACCCCCTTGTGGTCGACGAGCGTGAGACGGTGCGGGTCGTGCCCCAGCGCGAGCAGGAGCCGGGCGGTGGCGAGGTTCGCCGCCCCGGCGCCGAGGAGCACCGTGCGGACGGAGCGGATCGAGCGGTGCGTGAGCTCGAGCGCGTTGAGGAGCCCGGCGATCGTGGCGGCCGCGGTCCCGAGCTGGTCGTCGTGCCAGACCGGGATCGGCAGGCGCTCTTGGAGCGCCTCGAGGATGCCGAAGCACTTCGGCGAGGCGATGTCCTCCAGGTTGATCCCGCCGAACGCGGGGGCGATCCGCTCGACGGTCGCGACGAACTCCTCGGGCGCGCCCGCCCGAATCGGCAGCGGGACCGCGTCGACCCCGCCGAGCCACTTGAACAGGAGCGCCTTGCCCTCCATGACCGGCAGGGCAGCGGCCGGACCGATGTCGCCGAGGCCGAGCACCCGCGAGCCGTCCGTGACGATCGCGATCGTGTTCCAGCGGCCTGTGAGCTCGAACGACTGGTCCGGATCGTCGCGGATCGTCCGAGAGACCTCCGCGACCCCGGGCGTGTACCACAGGGCAAAGTCGTGGAGCGAGCGCACCGGCACCTTCGGAACGGTCTCCACTTTGCCCTGGTAGAATCGGCTGAGGGCGACCGCGCGCCGACCGAGCGCGTCGGTCTTGCCCTCCGCGTCCGCGGTCCGTCGCGGCCTCGCGCTCCGCCGGCCGGCCCGGCCGTCGTCGACCGGGGCCGCGGTGCTCTCGGCCATCTGGATGAGCGCGCACCGAGCGCCCCGCACTTAAGGATTTGCGGGGAGACGATGGCCGGGTTCGGCGATTGTCGGCCGCCTTCGAGGCCGCCCGGCGGTCCCGTAAACCGCGGGCAAGCCCGAGTATAAATACGCCGGGCCGCGATGACGGCTCGGTCGATGGCCGCCGGCACGAGCCCGTTGCCGCATCCGTTCTTCCGCCCGCCCCGGGCGGGCGCGGCCCCGCTCGTGGCGCCGTGCGAACTGCGCCGGTTGCTCGAGGGCCCCTCGCCGCCCTACCTGCTCGACGTGCGCCCGGCCGCCGAGCGAGCGATCGCCCATCTCTCCGGCGACCGCTCCGTCCCGCTCGAAGCCCTGCCCGCCGCGCTCGCCTCGCTGCCCCGGGACCGCGCCATCGTCGCGTACGATCAGTTCGGTGCCCGCGCGCGCCAGGCGACCGAGTTCCTCCAGGCCCGCGGGTTCCCGCTCGCGGTCGCGCTCGAGGGAGGTCTCGACGAGTACGCGCGGGTCGCCGATCCGGCGATCGCGCGCTACGACCTCGATGCGGGCGGCCTCGATCTGGTCGTTCGCCAGATACCGCGACCCGACTCGGGCTGCCTCGCGTACCTTCTCGCGGACCCCGTGGAGCGCGCGGCGGTCATCGTCGACCCCGGCCGGGAGGTCGGGCCGTACCTCGAGCTCCTGCACGAGGAGGACTGGCAGCTGCGCGCGATCCTCGAGACCCACACGCACGCTGACCATCTGGCGGGGCACGCCGCACTGCACGCGGCGACCTCGGCCCCGATCTACGTCAGCCACCGCTCGCCCGCCGAGTACCCGCACCACGCGCTGAGCGAGGACGCCGCGCTCGCGTTCGGGCGCGAGGAGATCCGGGTGCTGGAGACCCCGGGCCATACGCGCGACCACCTCACGCTCGGCGTGCGGGACAAGATCTTCACCGGCGACACGCTCTTGCTGGGATCCTGCGGCCGCACCGACCTCGGGGATGGCTCGGCCGACCGGCTCTGGGAGAGCCTCACGGACAAGCTGCTGCGTCTGCCGGCCGAGACCGAGGTGTACCCCGCGCACTACGGACCCCGGCACGCCCTGAGCGAGCGCTACGTCTCGACCCTCGGCTTCGAGCGCGCGGTCAACGAGGCGCTCGCTCAGCCGACCCGCGAGGCGTTCGTCGCGTACATGACCGAGGGATGGCCCCCGAAGCCCGCCGACTTCGACCGGATCGTCCGGACGAACCTCGCCGAGTGAGCACCGGTTTCCCCCGACGCAAGGCTGTTTCTCCGCTCGCACCGCGGTACCGTTAAGCCCGTGGCGCGGTCGTCCCGCCGATGATCGTTCGGACCGGGCTCACCGGGCCGTTCCCGCGGCCCGAGGCGCTCGTCGCGGCGACCCGCGACCTGGACCGCGGCCGTGCCAGCCCCGACGCGGTCGAGGAGGTGTTCGCCCGCACCGAAGCGGAGGTCGTGGCGCTCGAGGACCGGCTCGGGCTCGACACGCGGACGGGCGGCTACCTGCGCTGGATGGACCTGTTCCGTCCGTTCGCCGAGACCTGGGAAGGCTTCAGCGTGGGTCCGCTCACCCGCTGGTTCCAGACGAACACCTTCTACCGCCAGCCGATCCTCCACGCGCCGCCGGGCCGGGTCCCCGGGGCGATCGCCGCCCGCCTGCCGCTCCCCGCCCGCGCGGACCCGGCCCGTGGCGGGGTGATCCTCCCGGGGCCGTACACGTTCGCCGGCCTGCTCGACAACCGCTCGGGGGAGGCCGACGAGGCGCTCGTGCATCGGCTCGGGCGCCTGCTCTCGGAGGAAGGCCGCGAGCTCGCCGGCCTCGGCTTCGGTGCGTTCCAGTTCACCGAACCGCTGCTCGTCGACCGGCCCCCGGAGGGCGCGCTCGCGGAAGCGGTCGTCGCCGCGTACCGGTCGATCGCGGGCGCGATCGGGCCCGGTACGGCCCTCGTCTGGACCTACGGCGCGGACGCCACCCCCGTCCTGCCGCTCCTCGACCGGCTCCCCGTGGGCGGGGTCGGCGTGGACCTGGCCGAGACCGATTGGGAGTCGCTTCCGGCCGGCGGCGAGCGACGGGGCCTCGGACTCGGGGTGATCGACCCACGGACCACGCTCGTCGAGGACCCCGCCGAGGTCGCGCGCATCGTGCGGGAGCTCGCCGAGCGCCGTCGACCGAGCGCGATCTGGCTGGGACCGGGCGCGCCGCTCGATCTGCTTCCGTGGGAGCCGGCGACCCGAAAGCTCCACCTGCTCGCGGCCGCGCGCCAGGCGCTTGGCGACGCCGACGGAGGCCCCCGATGAGCCGCCCGCTCTTCCCGGCGCAGGAGATCGGGAGCCTGATGAAGCCGCGCTGGCAGATCCTCGGCCAGCACGCCGAGCCGCTCGACGAGTCGGCACGATCGGAATTCGTTCGCGAGAACGAGCGCACCCACTTCGCCTCCGAGCTCCCCGGGGCCGCCGATGCGCTCCTCGCTGGTCACGCGCGCGAGCTCGGGGGCGAGGCCGTCCGCGACCTGGGCGCGCTGTTCGCCCTGCGCCTGCTCGAGCGGGCCGGCCTCGCCCGCGTCTACGACGGCGAGGCCCGTCGTATCGAGATGTACGAGTACCCGATCCGCCAGATGCGCGGCTTCCAGTTCCAGGGCCACGTCCGCTCCTTCGACAACAAGTACTACCTCAAGGCCGCCGTCACCGACGAGGTCCGCCTCGAGCATCCGTACCATCTGGAGGAGTTCGACTTCGTGCGGCGGCACGCGCACGGCGAGCCGAAGCTCCCGATCACGGGGCCCTACACCCTCGCCGACTGGTCGTACAACGAGTTCTATCTCGCCCGGCAGCGCGGCTGGAAGGGGCGCGCGGTGCGGCGGGCCGCGCAACGTGACTTCGTGGTCGACCTCGCCCGCCGGGCGATCCGGCCGACCCTCGCCGCGCTGATCGAGCACGGCTGTCGGGTCATCCAGATCGACGAACCGGCCGCGGGCACGCACCCGGACGAGGCGGACCTCGTGGTCGAGGGATTCAATGCGGCGACCGACGGGCTCGATGCGGAGTTCTCGATGCACATCTGCTACTCGGACTACCGCGCGCTCCTGCCCGAGCTGCTCGAGGCGAAGCGGTGCCGGCAGTGGGCCTGGGAGTTCGCGAACCGAGACCGCGACGGTCGGGACGGCTACGAGGTGCTGCGCGCGCTCGCGGACTACGGCGACACCCGTGAGGTCGGCCTCGGGGTCGTGGACGTGCACCGCGACGAGGTCGAACGCCCGGCCACGGTCGCCGATCGGATCCGCCGCGCGGTCGGCTACCTCGGCGACCCCGCCCGCATCTGGGTGAACCCGGACTGCGGGTTGCGCACCCGCGGCCTCGACGTCGCTCGGCGCAAGCTCGAGGCGACGGTCGCCGGCGCCGCGCTCGCGCGCGAGGACTTCGAGTCCGGACGGCGCTAGCCGCCGGACGGCACCACGGTCACTCGGAGAGCGGGGCGGACAGGACCTCGGCCCCGCCGGCCGCGACGAGCACCGTGTGCTCGGCCTGGGCGACCCGCCCGTGCCCGCGCTCGACGAACACGGGGTAGGACTGCAGCGAGCGTCGGGCGCGCTGGATCGCCGCGCGCTCCTCGGGGCCCTCCGCCCAGCGGACCGCGAATGGGAGCGTGCGGAAGCGCGCGAACAGTCGGGCGAGCACCGGATCCGCCGGCCCGGGGTCGGAGCGGAACCTCAGGATGTTGCCGAACGGTCCGTTCTCGATCGAGCCGCGGCCGTTGGTGGCGAACGGTTCGATCGCGACGATCTCCCCCTCGACGAACCTCCCGCCGTCGTGACCGGGCACGTTCGGCACCGACTTGCCCGCGTGCAGCAGGTAGCGCTCGATCGAGTGGCCGGTGAGCTCGACGATCGGCTTGAGGCCCCGGGCCCGGATCGCGGCCGCGACCGCCCGCCCGACCGCCTCGACCTCGGCGCCGGCGCGCACCTCCGCGATCCCAGCGCGGACCCCCTCGCGGGCCGCGCGCACCAGGTTGTCGAAGCGGTGCGTCCCGCCGACCTCGACGGTCTCCGCCGTGTCGGCGATCGCGCCGTCGAGGTGCGCGCCGACGTCGACCTTCACGACGTCGCCGGGCTCGAACGCGAGCTCGTCGTCGGGCCCCGGCGTGAAATGCGCGGCCTCGTCGTTCCTCGAGAGGTTGACGGGGAACGCCGGCGCCGCGCCGGCCTGGCGGATGAACGCCTCGACCGTCTCGGCGACGTCGCGCCGGCGCGCGCCGGGCACCGTCAGCCGAACTCCCAGGTCCCGGGCCCGGGAGGCGATCCGCCCGGCCGCTCGCCAGCGGTCCAGCTCGTCGCGGGGCGGCAGCGAATCTCACCTCCTCGCGAGCGGGCGCGGTTCGGTCCCGGTGAGGTCGACCAGCGCGGAGGGGCGACCGGAGGGGCGTGGCCCGCCGGCGACGTAGACCGCGACGGCCGGGCCGAAGGTGCGGCGGACCGCGGCGATCGAGGGGCACGGAGAGGTCCCGTGCCGGTTCGCCGACGTGGCGATCACGGGGCCGGCGCGGCGGGCGAGTTCGCGCGCGATCGGATGGTCGGGCACCCTTAGGCCGATCGTCCGCCGCGCGCCGGCGATCTCGTCGGCGAAGGCGCGCCGGGCCGACGCGCTCGGCCGGGCGAGGACGGTGAACGGGCCGGGGAGGTGCGTGCGGACGAACCGCCGCGCCTTCGGCGAGAGCTCCGCGAGCGGCTCGATCTCCTCGATCGAGCTCACCGCGATCGAGATCGGCATGCCGCGGGGTCGGCCCTTGGCCGCGACGAGCCGGGCGACGGCCGTCCGGTCGCGAGCGGACGCCCCGAGAGCGTAGAGGGTATCGGTCGGATACACTACGAGGCCCCCCGTAGCGAGCGCGCGCACCGCCGCCGCGAGCGCGGCCCCCATCGGGCTAGAAGTACTCCTCGCCGATGCGCGAGTAGCCGAGGAACTCCTCGGGCGAGAAGTACAGCGCGAGCTCGCGGGCGGCGGACTCCAGCGAGTCGGAGGCGTGGACCAGGTTGGGCGTCAGCCCGAGGGCGAGGTCGCCCCGCACGGTCCCGGGCGCAGCGGTCTGGGGGTTCGTCGCTCCGGTCAGGAGCCGGACGACGGGTATCGCCGAGCGGCCCTCGAGGGCGATCGCGAAGACCGGCCCGGACGTGATGTGCTGGATCAGGGCCGGGTAGAACGGCTTGCCCTGGTGTTCGGCGTAGTGGCGCTGGGCCAGCTCCGGGGCGACGCGGAGGGTCTTGGCCGCGAGGATCTTGAGGCCCTTGCGCTCAAAACGGGTCAGGATCTCCCCGACGATACCGCGCTTCACGCCGTCGGGCTTGACCAGGACGAGGGTCCGCTCGAGGTTGCCTTCCGCCATCCCTCGGGCCGAATGCCGCCGGGGGGTAAGCCTTTCTGGCGACCGGCGCGCGGAGCCCGCGCTGGCCCTCGGCCGGGTCCGGCCCTCCCGCGACGCGCGGGAGCTCCTCGCGCCGGCCCGCCCCGCGACCCCAGGGATTTTCTCCCGCTCGGGCTCGGGCGATCATGTCCCGTTCCCGGGTCCCATCCGAGGTCCGCGGATTCGACACCGGCGCGGAGGCCTACGAGCGCGGCCGGCCTGACTACCCGGCACCGGCGGTGCGCCACCTGGGCCGCGTACTCGACCTCGGGCGCGGGCGGACGATCGTCGAGCTCGGGAGCGGCACGGGAAAGTTCACCCGAGCGCTCGCCCCTCTCGACGCGGCACGAATCGCCGTCGAGCCGATGGCCGGCATGCGTCGGGTATTCCGCCGGGCCGTGCCCGAGGTCCCGGTGCTCGACGGGACCGCGGAGGAGATCCCGCTGCCGAGCGGGTTGGCCGACGCGGTGGTCTGCGCGCAATCGTTCCACTGGTTCCGCACCCGGCCCGCCCTCCGCGAGATCGCCCGGGTGCTGCGCCCGAGCGGCGGGCTCGCCCTGATCTGGAACACGCGCGACGAGCGGCCCGCCTTCTCGCGCGGGATCTCGCAGATCGTCGCACGCTTCGGCTGGATGAGCCCGACCGAGCGGGAGGCCCGATGGAAGCCGGCGTTCCTCGCCGGCGGGCACCGGTTCGGGCGCCTGCACCGGCGCCGCTTCCCCCACATCCAATCGGGCTCGCGCGAGACGTTCGTCGCCCGAACGCTCTCGGTGAGCGCGATCGCTCGTCGACCACCGGCCCAGCGTCGGGCCGTGGCGCGGGCCGTCCGGCGGCTGCTGCGCCAGGACCCGACCCTCGCCGGCCACGAGACGGTCGAGCTACCGTACACCACCGAGGTCTACTGGGCGTTCCGGCGCGGTTGAGTCCGGCCTAGGACCCCGGGGCCCTCGCATCGCACACCTCGCGCCAGCCGCAGCGCGCGCACTTCGCCGGCGAGGGCGTCGCCCGCCCGTCGTACGGCTCCGCGAGCGCGGCGCGCAGCCGCACGACCTCCGCGCGGGCGATGGGTGTCCACGGCAGCCGGAACTCCTGGCCGTCGCCGTAGCGGAGCAGTCCGTACGGAGGCGGACGGCCGGTCGTCTCCTCGATCAGGAGCAGGTAGGCCTCCAGCTGGACCCGGTGCGACGGCGGGGGTCCTCGGGCCGGGGCGTCGCGCGTCTTGAGCTCGATGGGGACGAGGCGCCCGTCCGGCAGCCGCCGGATCTCGTCGGGCCGGCCGGCGAGTCGGTACCGGGGCGAGCGCAGGGTGAGCGCCGCGCCCGCGTCGATCGCCACGAGGGCGCCGACGGCTGCCTCCCGTCGGCGGGCGGCGAGCGCTCGGGCGGCGGTGATCGCCAGCGCGAGGCCGGCGAGCGCGACCCCGATCGCGGCGAGGGTGTCTACGGATGGAAGATCCATGCCAGCGCCCCGACGACGAGCAGGACCCCCAGGACGAGGGCGCCCCAGTAGGCGACCCCGTGTTCCGCCCGCCGCCGCTCCGCGGCGAGCGTGCGGGCGTGGTAGCGCGCGCCGGACCGGGCGCGCCGGCCCGAGCCGCGCGCCGGTCCCTCGGGCGGCGGATGGTCCCGGTAGAAGTGGGCCCGGGGGCAGTAGGCGTACTCGGCGAGGTCCGACGCCGATACCCACTCGGGACCGTCCATCGGTCCGGTAGCGGAGCGGATCCGCCCTTACCGATTCCCCTCGACCGGCAGCGCACCGGCGACGCGACGCACTCAGGCGTCCTTCGGCGCCGGCTCCGCGTCCGCCTTCTTCTTCGGGCGCGCGCGGGGCTTCGCGGCCGGCGGGGCGGGCGGTGGCGTCGCCGCGGGGACCGTCGGCTCCGCCGGCGCGGTCACCTCCGCGGCCGGCACGGGCGCCGCGGCGGTGGGGGGGCGTTGGCGCCGGGGCCGCGCCTTGTGGGGCGGCGCCGAGGCCGCCGCCGGGGCGGTGGCGCTCGAGCGCTCGTCGGCCTTCTTGAGCGCGTGCGCCCGCGTCCACTTGAACCGGTGGCCGACGCGTCCGAGATGGAGCTGCTGCTTGCGGCAGGAGCCGGAGCAGAAGTGGAAGACGCTCCCGTCGCGTTTGACGAACATCGAGCCGGTGCCGGGCTCGATCTCCTGGGCGCAGAACGAGCACTGGCGCTTGACGACCATGGCGCCTCGCTAGCGGACGGAGAGCTTGCGCGCCTCGCGCGCCGTCTCCCTCAGGATCAGCACATCGCCGAGCCGGATGGGACCGGCGACGTTGCGGGTGATGATCTTGCCGCGATCGCGGCCGGCGAGGACCCGGACCTTCACCTGGGTCGCCTCCCCCGCCATCCCCGTGCGGCCGACCAGCTCGACGACCTCGGCCGGCGAGCCCTTGTCCTCCGGCATCGCTCCTCCCCCGGCGCGTTCGCTACTTCTTCAGGGTCGGGAAGCTGGACGCGAGCTCCTCGAGCAGCGACTTCGCCTCGCCCGCCTCGACGATCGCGACGCTCGCGGCGGACTTCGAGAGACCGGCGGACTGTCCCAGCCGCTGCTTCTTGGGGACGTAGACGTACGGGATCCGCTTCTCCTCGCAGAGCATCGGGACGTGGACCAGGATCTCGACCGGGTCGACGTCCTCGGCCATCACGACGAGCTTCGCCTCGGCGCGCTCGCTCGACTTCGTCACTTCGTTCGTGCCGACACGCACCTTGCCGGTCTCGCTCGCGATCTGCACGAGCTGGAGGGCCTTGTCGGCGATGTCGCTCGGGGTCTCGAACCGTACGTAGATCGGTCGTGCCATGGGCTGCCTCGCATCAGCGGGCCCGAGGAGGGCCCTCTGCTCACGGGTGGGGCCTCCCTACGAACTCCGCTATTTAACGATGCGCGGCCACCTCGCCGAGGAACTCGAGCGTGCGCTGCCAAGCGCGTGCGGCGGTCGCCGGGTCGTGGCCCTCCCAGCCCGGTCGGTGGAAGGCGTGGCGGACGCCGGGATACAGCTCGACCGTGGCGCGCTTCTTCCAGCGCGCCGCGGCGGGCAAGAGCTCGGCGAACGCCCAGGGCGTGACGCGCTCGTCCTCGCTCGCGAGGATCAGGAGCGCCGGCCCACTGAGCCCCGCCACGTCGTCCGCCCGGTCGATGCGACCGTAGTAGTCGACCACGAACTGGAACGGCCGCTGGGTCGCGGCATACAGCGCGTAGCCGCCCCCCATGCAGAAGCCGAGCGTCCCGATCCGCGCGTGCGGCACGAGGCGGCGCTGGACCGCGATCCGCGCCTCGTCGATCCGCGCGAGGACCCCCTCATCGGTGAGGTTCGAGCGCAGACGCAGCGCCGCCTCTAGGTCCGTGGCCTGCTGACCGCCGTACAGATCGACCGTCGTCGCCGGATAGCCGGAGTGGGCGAGCGACTCGGCGACCGAGCGCACGTAGCCATCGCGACCGAACACCTCGTGGACGACGACGACGCCGAGGGAGCCCTTCTCCCCGAACACCTCGGGTGCCCCGGCGCTCCCGGCCGCCACGGATCCGTCCCGGACGCCCAGACTCGCCCTCGCTCAAATGCTCGCACCCGGCGCGCGGAACGAGGCCGGGCCGAGCTCCGGGTGCGCCGAGAAGTAGGCGCGCGGCCGCGCGACCAGTCGCGCGAGCGCGGACGCGAGCGCGCCCTTCACGTCCTGCGGGTGGAGCGAGCCCGCCCGCCAGGCCTCCGTGAACGCCGCCGCGGTCTCGAAGGTCACGGGGCCACCGTGCGCGGCTCGCCGATCGATCGCGAAGCGGGACTCCCACGGGAAGACGATGTAGCGCACGGCCTCGACCACGGGGTTCCCATCGACCTCCTTCGGTGGGCAGAAGGCGCCCGCGACGCGCTCGCGGATCTCGTCCTCCGGGGCGGTCAGCGGGATCGAGGTGCCGGGGTCCGACTTCGACATCTTTCGCTCGGTCGTCCCCTCGCTCGGGTCCATCCGGCCCCCGCCCTTGAGCGAGGAGAGCAGCGGGGTGTGGATCGCCGTCGGGACCGGCCAACCATAGTGGTGGGCGACCTCGCGCGCCAGCACATGGGCGCGCCGCTGGTCGAGACCCCCGTAGGCGATCTCGACCGGGAGCTCGAAGATGTCCGCCGCCTGCATCGACGGGTAGAACAGCTTGGCGGAGTCGAGGTTCGTCTCCGACTCGTCCCGGCCCATGATCGACATCGCCCGCTTCGTGCGCGCCAGCGAGGTCGCCTTCGCGACCCGAACGACCCGCGCCCAGTAGTCCGAGCGACCGGTGAGTTCGTGCGCCCAGCGGAAGCGCACGCGCTCGGGGTCCGCGCCGAGCGACGTGAACGCGGCCTGCATGTACCGGCCGCACGCCTCGATGCGGGCGAGGTCGCCGCCGAGCTTGTCGTTGATCCAGGCGTGCCAGTCGGCGAGGAAGACGGTGACGTCGCAGCCGGCGTCGGCGAGGTCGAGGACCTTGCGCGCCGTGATCAGGTGGGCGATGGTGAAGCTGCCGGACGGCTCGAAGCCGATGTAGGCGCGCGGCCGTTGGACGCGCGCGAAGAGCGCGGTGACCTCCTCCGGGGTCAGGACCTCGGCGGTGTCCCGGACGACTCGATCGACCCGCGCGTCACGGTCCATGGGCCCGGGGAACGGATTGCCTATTTATCGCGTGGTCGCCGGCGCCGCCCGGTCGCCGAGGGGCCCGGCCGTCGGTGATATATATTAAGACCCCGCGGCGAGCTAGTACGATTCCCTAGCTCTCCATGAACGACGGCGCGGCGGAGGGGATCTCGGCTCCGAGCGCCTCCGTCCGAACGGCCGACGCCGGCGCGCTCGCGAAGGCGCTCGGCGTGGGAACGGACACGGCGGAGACGCTGATCGCCGCGGGCTACGCCTCGACCGAGCAGGTCCGCGGGATGTCGGAGAGCGCGCTCGAGCAGCTCGGCGTGGCGACCGCCGACGTCGAACGGATCCGCCACCCGGAGCCGGGCGGGGCCACCGGGGCCCCGGTCGTCGACCCCGATCGGATCGTCGAACGCTGGGCGGGGACGGTCCGCAAGGCGGAGCGCCCGCGACGGCGGCGGGTCACGATCCCGTCGAAGGGCTCGACGGACACGCTGCGCAAGTGGGTCGATGGGGACGACGGGGCGCTCGAGGAGTGGATTCAGTCGAGCGAGACCCCGCGGGCGTCGACCGGCCCGGCCGCCGTCCCGACGCACCGCTTCGAGACCGCGGAGCCCGGGCGCGCGCGACCGGACGCGGCCGCCACACCGGTCCTCGAGCGAGAGGAGACCGTCGTGCGCTGGCTCACCGGTCTGCTCGACCGCGTCAAGACCGACCAGTTCGATCCCTCCGCCCTGATCCAGGAGTCCCAGGATCTCCAGCGGCAGTTGTTCGACGAGCGCACGAAGCGCAAGCAGCTCGAAGAGGAGGTCGAGCACGTGAAGCGGGGCTCGATCGCGGTCATCAAGTACGTGCGCTCGCACGAGGCGAAGGAGCGCGAGGTCGCCGTCCGGGCGAAGGACGACGAGATCGCGGAGATGAAGCTGCGGCTCCTCGCCCTGGAGGGGGCGGAGTCGTCGCCCGAGCGCGCGGCGGTGCCGGCCCCCGCCGGTGGCCCGAGCGCTCGCCCCACCCCCGAGGCGATCGAGAAGGCCTCCCGCGAACTCGAGGGCCGCCTGCGCGAAGAGTTCTCCGAGCGCGAGCACGCCTACATCGAGCGAGAGACCGACCTGCGTCGCCGCTCGGTCCAGCTCGAGAGCGAGGTGCGCAACCTCCATGCGGAGCTCGAGCGCTCGCGCGAGCGCGGAGAGATCCTCGCGGGGAACAGCGCGGCGATCGGGGCGAGCGTCGACCAGCGGCTGAAGGAGGTCGACCAGCGCGAGCGCGATCTGCTCGCCCGCGAGAACGAGCTGCGCACCCGCTTCGAGGAGATCCGGATCCACGCGGACGAGATCGATCGACGCCGCTCGCCCCTCGAGGTCAAGGAGCGGGAGCTCGCCGTCACCGACCAGCAGCTCCAGGCGCGTCAGCAGGCGCTCGACTCGGAGGCGCGACGAATCGAGGGGCTCCGCCAGGACCTCGCCGGCTCCGGTGGCGCCAACGCCTCGGAGGAGGCGCGCCGGGTCGAGGCGCTGCTCGGGGAGCTCCGTTCGAAGGAGGAGCTCCTGAGGGCCCGCGAGGCCGTGATCGCGAAGCGCCAGGCCGAGCTCGAGAAGCTCGCGTTGCGCGGCTCCTCGGCGGAATCGGACTCGAGCGCCCCCGAGCCGGCACCGACCGCCGAGGTGAAGGTCAAGAGCGGGATCCGGCGGCTCGACGACCTGCTCTACGGTGGCTTCCCGGTCGCGACGCAGCTCCTGATCAACGGACCGGCGCACACGGGCAAGGACGTGCTCGCGCGCCTGTTCTCGGTCGAGGGCCTCCGGCTCGACATCCCCTCGATCTGGGTCGTCACCGACTCGACCTGGAACCAGGTCCGCGACGATCTCGCGGCGCTCTATCCGAAGTACGCCGACGCGGAGAAGGCCGGGATGGTCCGGTTCGTCGACCTCTACTCGCGCAGCGTCGTCGGCAGCCCGACGGCCGCCCCGGGCGTCCGGATGCTCTCGTCCACCGACAAGGGAGTGCTCGAGCAGATCGGCCAGATCGTCAACGGCTACTCCGAGGAGCTCAAGGAGAAGTTCTCGACCTACCGCCTGATCTTCGAGTCGGTGTCGACCGTCACGGCCTACCTCGACACCGCGTCGACGTTCCGCTTCCTCCAGCCGTTCATCGGCCGGCGCAAGATCGACCAGGCGGTCGCCTACTACGTGCTCGACCGGGGGATGCACTCGGACGCGGACCTCGAGACGCTCGAGCACATGGTCGACGGCTCGCTCAACTTGAAGGTCGAGCAGCTCAAGACGTTCCTCTCGGTCAAGGGCGTCGGCGAGACCCAGTCGCGGGCGTGGATCGGCTACACGTTCACCAAGCGCTCGCTCAACCTGGGCTCGTTCAGCCTCGACCACATCCGCTAGCGCCGTCGCCGCGAGCGCGGCGGGCGGTACGAACGGCTAAGTAGGGGCCCGACGGTCGATGCGCCGCTAGGCTGGACCGGGGGGTTGGGCGTCCCCTTACACACCGAAACCGTCCTTAGCGGGGGTGACAGGCAGGAGCGACGTTCGGGCGGGCAACGTGTCTCGCGTGGCCTCGTAGACGCTCTGTTCCGCTGGGCCGCGGGCACCGCGACGAGCGCTCGGAGGAGCGCCCTAGCGGTTATCCATCACGGGCACCGGGTTAGGTCCTGACGGGAGCAGCCTTACCGTGACCCGTCGACGCTGGCGGGGCGACGGGGCCGAGGGGTCCGCGGGGTCTCCACGCCGCCCATCCGAACGGCAATCCTGCCGGCCTAGCATGTCGCCCGATCGCCCCGCGGGGACGGGAGATTTAAGTAAGCGACCCGAGCGTTCTGCATCCGATAGCACGCGCGACGATGCATAGCTACCTCGACCTGTTCTTCTCGAGCGACGGCGTCTCGCCGCTCGAGATCTCCGACCGCCTGCGGGCCTCGGCCGGCCTCGCCTTCATCATCGGCCCGCACGACATCGCCTTCGAGTGGCACACGGTCGAGGAGTTCCGCGACAAGCTCTCGAGAGTGCACGCCGCGCTCCGCGGCACCGGCGCGTTCTACCGGATCGAGACCGTCAGCGACGAGCCCGGTTTCATCGAGCCGATCACCTGGCCCCCGCCGCCGATGGCCGGCCGGCATCCGACCCACCCGGGTTACTAGGCCCCCACCCCCCCGTTTCCACTGGAACCCACCCTACCAGCCCTCGGTCGCGGGGTCGATCGCGTCCCGCTCCAGGCGCGCGCGGCGATCGACGGGGATGGGCTTCTTCGCCCGGATCGCGTAGTCGTAGCAGACGATGACGGTCCGGCCCTGAGCCGTGACCGTGGTCGTGCCGTCGACGCAAAAGCGGTAGAGCAGCGCGAAGCTGGAGGTGCCCAGCGGACGGGCCGGGGCGACCTCGCCGAGCAGCGTGTCGCCGTAGCCGACCGGGGCTCGGTAGCGGCAGGCTGCCTCGGCGATGATGATGTCGAGGTGGCGGGGGTCCCGGGTACCGAGGAGCGAGAGGTAGTACTCGCAGCGCAGCGTCTCCATATAGGGAAAGTACGCCGCGTGGTTGAGGTGGTTGAGGACGTCGAGATCGTGGTACGGTACGACGAAGCGACGGCGGACCGGCCAGGGCGCCGCGGACGTCACTATCTCCGGGGACATCGCGCGGCGCGGACGCCCACGGCCCATATATGGCCACGAGGGGCTGGGGGCCCCGCGCGAGCCGTCGCACGGCCGCCACGAGCATGACCCCCGCGGCGCAGGACTCCACTGGAAACCGGGGGGTGGGTGAGGCGACCGCGCCCGCCAGCGAGGGGATGGCGGCCGTCGTCGCCCGCGTGCGCGAGACCACCCGTCGCCACTCGGCCCGCTTCGAGCGGGCAATCCCGCTCATCGCGAGCGAGAACCTGCTCTCGCCCTACGCCAAGGAGCTCCTGATCAGCGATCTCCACTCGCGCTACGCCGAGGGACTTCCGGGGGAGCGCTACTACGAGGGCAACGAGCAGGTCGACGAGATCGAGACGACGTGCCTGGCCCTCGCGCGACGCGTGTTCCGCTGCTCGTTCGCGGACGTGCGACCGATCTCGGGGACGGTGGCGAACCTCGCCGTCCTCAAGGCGCTCGGCGAGCCCGGCGACCTGGTCGGAACGAGCCGCCTCGCCGACGGCGCCCACATCTCCAGCGCCTCGTTCGGCGCCTTCGGCCTGCGCGGCGTGAAGCCGGTCTACTACGCGTGGGACGCGGAGCGGATGACGATCGACGTCGCGCGCACGCGCGAGATCCTGCGGGCCGTCCGACCGAAGCTGTGCCTGTTCGGCCTGTCGCTCTTCCTGTTCCCGTTGCCGATCGAGGAGCTCCGTCCCACGCTCGAGGAGATCGGCGCCCGGGGCTGGTACGATGGCGCCCACGTCCTCGGGCTGATCGCCGGCGGCGAGTTCCAGGACCCGCTGCGCGAGGGCTGCCAGGTGATCAGCGCGTCGACGCACAAGACCCTCCCGGGCCCCCAGCACGGGATCCTGCTCGGCGACGGCCTCGACGCGGAGGCGACCAGGCGCCTGCAGTCCGGCGCGTTCCCCGGCGTCACGAGCAACCACCACCTCAACGCGATGGCGGCCCTCGCCGTGAGCCTCGCCGAGCAGCTCGAATTCGGCCGGGACTACGCCCGGCAGACGGTCGCCAACGCCCGCGCTCTCGCGCAGGCGCTCCACGACCGGGGTTTCGACGTCCTGGCGGCCGACCTCGGCTTCACCCGCTCGCACACGATCGCGCTCCGCGTCGAGCACGAGGGAGGCGGCGAGGACGTCGCGCGACGGCTCGCCGCCAGCGGGATCATCTCGAACAAGAACCTGCTGCCCGGCGACAAGAGCCCGAAGCACCCCGGCGGGATCCGGCTCGGCACGCCCGAGGTCACCCGGGTCGGCATGCGCGAGGCGGAGATGGCCCGCATCGCCGAGCTGTTCGACGACCTGTTGCATCGCGGTCGGCCGCCGGAGGCCGTGGCGAGCGCCGCCGCCGAGCTCAAGCGCGACTTCACGACGCTGCGCTACTGCTTCGCCGCCGGCGAGGCCGCCTACCGCTACTACGACCTGGTCGGGCGGGACCCCGCCTAGGGCTCGCCCTCGTCGTCGCGCTCGGCCCGCCGCCGCTCCGCGCGCTCGTACTCGGCCGGATCGAACGTGACCCGGGGGCCCGGGTCCGATGGCCCTCCGAGGGAGAACCAGGGTCGTCCGTCTCCGCCGATCGTCGCCCGCAGGCTACCATCGGTCACGAGAGACGCGACCCACTCCGCCAGTTCGGCCGGCGCAGGGGCGGGACGCCACGCGGCGGCGAGACCGGCGAGGTCGATCGGGCCCTCGCGCGCGACGAGCTCGAGGACGTCCTCCCGGCCCTCGGCGAGTCGCCGCAGCGCCGACTCCTCGTCATCGCGGGCCGCCGGGTCCGATCCGCGCCGGGCGCGTCGTACGGAGAGGGCTCCGACCGACCCGGCGACCGTCACCGCCGCCCCGAGGACGGCGAGGCCGAACGCGATCGGGGCGGCCGTTACCGATGGGAACACGATCGGCGGGAGGAGCGCCTCCCCCGCACCATCGGTGACCGTGATGGTCGCGGCGACGTCGTACGGTACGCTATAGTTCACCCAGACCGCGGTGAGCCCGGCATCCTCCTCGATCACGGGGACCTCGGCCGCCTGCACGCGGCCACCGAGCGCTTCGGTCACGGTGATCATGGCGCCGGAGGCCGGGTTGCCGAAGCAGTCCTCGACGCGCCAGAGGGTGTCGCTCGCCCGGGGTCCGAGAGAAGCCACGGCGGGGTCGAAGAGCCGGAGATGATCGATATCGGGCAGGATCGTGACGTTGACCGTGTCCGATGGTTCGGCGAGGCCGGTGGCGACCGTGAGCTCGATCGCGAGGGCGCCGGCCGAGGGCGAGGCGATGCTGACGTCGAGCGCGCCAGCGATCCACGCGGAGGCCGGGACCTCGAACCAGCCGGGCACCGGGCTGGCGAGCGGGCCGAGGCCCGAGGCGTTGACCCAGCCGGCCACCGCCGGTCCGTCTCCGGCCCCGGCGAGCTCGATCTCGGCCGGCGAGGAGAAGTCGCGCACGGGTGCGCCGGCGGCATCCACCGCCTGCCAGCTGAGCGGCAGCGGGGCGCCCGCGCGCAGCGATTCCGTCGGCGGGTAGAGGGAGGGGACGATCGCGCTCGCGAGCCCCACGGCCACGGAGAGGCTCGCGCTCTGGGATGCCCCGGAGGCGAGCGCATCCACGACCGTGAGCGTCACCGTGAGGTAGCCCGGCGCCGGCGGGACGAGCGTCGCATTGAGGGTGCCGTCCTCGTCCAGCGTCCCCGTGAGGAAGGCGCTCGACAGGCCGGTCGCGTTCCACCAGTAGTGGAGGGGCAAGAGGCCACCGGAGACGTCCGCCTGCAGGGTCAACGCGACCCCCGCGGAAGCGTTCACGGCCGGGAGCTCGAGTGCGAGCGAGAGCGGCTCGGCGATGCGCACGAGCGCTCGAGCGCTCGCGTTGGCGCCGGCCCCATCGATCGCCCAGGCGAGCGCCGGGTAGTCGCCCGCCGCCGCGTAGCTCTCGTCGAACGTCCAGCTCGGGCCCGGAGTCGTTTGGCACGTCAGCGCGCCGGCCCCGCTCGCGAGGCACGCCTCGGAGTAGGGCGCCGTCCCCGCGCCGCTCGCGGCCATCAGCGCGATGGCGAGCGTCGTCCCGACGTAACCGCTCGGTGAGGGGGTGACGAACTGGAGGGATGGCAAGGGATTGACCGTGAGATCGGGCAGGGTCCAAGAGGCGCTCGACGCGTCGTTGGAGAGCGTCAGCACCGGCTGGGCGACGCCCGAGCGATCGTAGCTGAGGTTCGTCGCGCAGGCGAGGGAGACGGCTCCCCCGGAGGCGTTCTCGGTGGAGCACGGAACGCCGAGCGCGGCTTCGCCGAGCCCCGGGGCGAGCGCCGCCGAGTACGAGTAGCCGTCGGCGCCCGAGCCCGAGAGCGTCACGTCGACCGGCTGGCCCACGTCGATCACCGTCCGGTTGAGCCCGGCCGACGCGATCGTGGTGGGTACCGCGATCAGGGTGACGCTCGCGGGCGGGGTGACGAGCTCGCCCGTGACGCTCGCGAGCTTCGCGACCACCGTCAGGTTTCCGAGCGCGGCGCCCGGGGCCGCGGTGACGTTGACGCTCGGACCGTCCGCCGGCCCGGCGAAGGTCCATCCGGCACCGGACAGGCTCCAGGAGAACTCCGGCTCGACGGGGCTCGCGCCGCCCAGCGCGCTCGCCGGATCGGCGTGGAGCGGGTCGAGCGCCTCGGAGCTGTACGTCAGGGCCGGACCGGCGGGTGTGAGCGCGACGGACGCGAGGTCCGCGTAGTAGGTGATCGCGAACGTGGTGCCATTGCGCGCGACCTCAGGCTCGTAGCCGGCCGGATTGGGATCGAGCGGGGTCAGGTTCACCGCGACGTACGGTCCGGAGGTGAGGTTGCAATACTCCGACCCGTCCGGGAGAGGACTGCACGATCGCAACGGAGTGGCGAGGATCGTGAAGTTGAACGCCCCGGACGGTCCGACGCTTGTCGACCCGCCGTCGACGACGCAGGTTTCGGTCTGGTGGGGGTTTCCCTGAACTCCGGAGACCACGGTCGCGTCGTAGGAGTAGTTCGCGGCACCGGTGGGGACGAAGGACGAACCGACGATCGACACCGTGCCGGCGTATCCGTGGGGGAGGGGGTTTCCCGGGCAGGGGCCGGTGGAGTCGGCAGGGGCGAGGCGAGCCGCGGGAGCCCCGACGGAGGCCGGCGTCCCCGACCCCGACGCGAGGACCGCGAGCAGCGAGATCGCCAGCATCGCGGCCAGCGCGATCGCAACCGCAGCGCGTTGGGCGGGCACCCGGCCTCCGTCCCGCGACCTCGCGTCGCGGGGGGGACCGAGCGACCCGGTGCCGCAAAATAGTATCGATTCGGGCCAACGGCGCCGGAGGGAGTGAACGGTGCCGCCGGCGACGGGCTACCCATCGGCCGCTCGGCCGCTGAGCGTGAATGATCGTAGCGTCCGATGCTGCGCGCCGCGAGCGAAGAGGATGCTCTCCTTCAGCTGCACCTCGCTCACGTGCACCGAACGAGGTGGCGGTTCGAGCTCGAGTCCCTCCAGCAGCGCGGAGGCGCGTTCCCGCTCGGCGCCGCTGCGCACGCGAAAGAGCGTCACGTGGGGGACGAACTCGCCGGGCTCGGGTGCGAACCCCACGCCCTCGAGCGCGGCTCCGACCGCGCCGGCGAGTTCCACGAGCTCGGCGCGTCCGTCGGTCACGCCGACGTAGATCACGCGGGGCCGGTGCGCGGACGGGAAGGCCCCCACTCCCGAGAGTCGGAACTCGAAGGGGGCGATGGAATCGATCGCGGGACCCAGGGCGCCGGCAATGGGCTCCACCCGCTCCGGTGCGATCTCGCCGAGGAACTTGAGCGTCAGGTGGGTCGGGGCGGGGAGGGTCGAGGAAGGCGGGGCCGGGACCGCTCCCCCGACGTCGATCGCCACGAAGGCGCGCACGTCCCCCGGCTAGGCTTCGGGTGAGATGAGGGGAGCGTGCCCGATCGCGGGTAGGACCCAGACCGAGGCCCGGCGGGGCTCGGCGTGCCATCGCGCGAGCGACGCGCGCACGCGGCGCGCGTGCGCGCAGGTCCCCACCACGAACAGCACGAACGCCCCGACCGATCGCGCCTTCGTCCAACCCCGGTGGATCCGCTCCGGTCGGAGGGCCCCCGTCACCTCGGCCTCGATGTTCACATCGCGGCCTCCGAAGTATCGCCACGCCCAGCCCGAGCGGACCCGGTCGATCGTCTCCGCGAGGTCGACCGGCGTTCGTGCTCGGGCGTCCGATCCCAGTTGTCGAAAGCGCGCATCCGGCAGCGTCGTGTCGAATCGACCCTGACGCACGATCTCGATCCGATAACCGCGACGAGCGAAGACGCGGAACGTCGCGATCAACAGTCGGCGGTGCTCGGCGCTCTCTCGACTGGCCCCCGTGGGGCTCGAGAGCCCGAGGGCGCGGCGACCGCCGGCGCTCAGACCGAGTCGGCCCGACTCCCCGTGGACCCACCCCCGGGAACGGAGTGTGCGAAGACCGTCCCATAGGAGTGCCGGGTCGATCGCCGGACCGGGTAACGAACCCGCACGTTCGACGGAGTCGCCCTCGCCGATCCCCAGTCCCTCCTCTTCTGCGCCGAGCAGGGCCAGCAGGAGCCGCTCGACCGCCGGCTCCTGCTCCTCCAAGGGGGTCGGTCGGTCGAGGGCGCCGAATTCCCGACGGGCGCGGTCCCGCGCATCGATCCAGGGCGCGTCCTCCGACGCGAGCGGCGGGCCCTCGGGCGCGATCGGGTCGAGCCGACCGGTCTCGGGATCGAGCGCGATCCCGTGCCCGGCGGGCAGTCGCGAGAAGATCCGCTCGGCGAACGGCGGCGACAGCCCGAGCCAGAGCCCGACCTCGGCTGCCGAGCGGGGTGGGACCCGGAAGGCCACGAGCCCCGTGGCCGCTCCGGCGGCGGCCGCACGCAGCTCGGGCGCCATCCGCTCCGGATACTGCGTCGCGACGACCGCCCGGAAGCCGTACTTGCGCCCCTCCCCGAGTAACTCGCTGACCAGCGGGGGCGAGAATCCGTGCACCTCATCGAGCACGATGAGCACCCGTGACCGTGCCCCGTCGAGAGCCTCGCGATCGGCGAGGCCCAGGAAGAGTCGAGCGAGCACGAGCGTGCCCGCGAGCGTGGCCGCCTCGGGCCCGAGGCGGCGGAAGGGCAGGCGGACGAGGAGAGCGCGCCCCTCGGCGAGGAGGCGCTCGACCGGCAGACCACCGTCGGGCGGAGCGAGGAGATCGCGGAGAGACGGGACCAGGGCGATCTTCGAGAGGCGCGTGGCGGCCGACCAGAGGAAGTCGGGGCTCCGGCGCACGATCGGGCCCAGCTCTTCGAGGAAGCGGGCCAGCTCCGGACGCCGGGTCGTGAGGCGCGCCGCCTCGCGCCGCTCCTCGCGCGTGAGCAGGTCGTAGACGTCGACGATCGTTCCGCCCGACTCCTGCGCAAGCCGGACGAACGAGTCGAAGATCCGCTCCAGTCGAAACCCCCAGTACAGATCGCCGGACTCGGCGCTGAGCCGCTTGATCGCGGCCACCAGGACCGCCGCGGCGCGGTCGTCCGCCGTGCTCGAGGGTAGCGCGGCGATTCCAGGGACGGGACGTTCCGTGGCGTCGATCGCGACCACCCGAGTGCGGGAGGCCGTGTCGAGCGCGGCCACGATCGCCGGCGTCAGATCCCCGTGGAGATCGAGCACGGCGGTGGCCTCTCCCCGCTGGATCGCCTCTACCGCGCGGCGGGCGAGATAGGTCGTCTTGCCGGCACCGGTCGAGCCGAGGACCACGGTGTGACCGCCGGCGGAACCCATCTCACGGCGGATCCCGACCCATCGGACCTCCGCGGTGCCCGCCAGGGACTCCCCGTCGAGCCGGGTCCACGCCCGCCCGTCCAGGCCCGCGAGCGACCGGCGACGCCAAGTCCGCGTGGCCCACCGGTGGGCGGGGCGCGCCTCACACGGCCGGCCCGACAGCATCGACCAGTCGTAGGCCATCGCCCGCGCGACGGAGCCGAACCGGTCGGCGCCATCGGATCCCTCGGAGGTGGCGAATCGGATCCGACGGCCCGCCACCAGGCCCCCGTGCGCGCCCCGCACCCAGAAGGTCTGCACTCCGAGCCATCCCTGAGGTCCGAGGAGTCGATCGAGGGTGGGAGGAAGGGGCGGCACCGGGGTCGGCGGTCCGGGGACGCCACCCTCGCTCGAGACGATCGACGCGATCCGATCGATGGTGGCCCGCGGAGGGTGCGGTGCCGGTCCCCCGGGATCGATGTCCACGTCACCGAAGGTGCCGGCGGGGCGGTGCCGGACCACGTCGAGGAGTCCCGCAGGCCGGACGGTGATCCACGGCACCGGGTCCGGCATCACGGTCTCGAAGACGGCCCCCGCCGGTCCCCCGACGGTCGAGATCGCGTGGGACAGCGCCCGGTACAGTTGACCGCGCAGGCGGAACGGAGCGCCGCAGCGCAGTCGGGCCGTGTCAGCCGACCGCACGGCATCCGTCCTGGCTCGCGCGCTCGACCAGTCGATCGATCTCGGTCCGTATCGACGGCAGTCGGTTGATCCGGGCGAACGTCCTCAGCGCGTCAGTGCTCGCGATCCGCACGACGACGCGATCGTACTCCCACAGGCGGATCCGCCAGAGAAGTCGACCGTCGGGCAAGCGGTAGAGTCGGGCGCGAGGACGATACGGGCCACCGAGCGGCAGCCGCAGCTGACCGAGGTAGCGGACCCGCGAAGCGGTTCGGGGTGGGCGCGGAAGGGGTTGGGAGGCGCTCAGCTCGATGCGAATCGCATCCACATTTCCACGAAATCCTCCCGCCTCCGGCGAGCCTCCCGGTCGGCGGGCGTATTGGCCGGCGCGATGGAGCCCTGGAATCAGCTCCGCCACCCTCCGACCGGCTCACCCCGCGGTCGGACCACCGCTGGGGGTTCGGAGGGAGGTGGTCCGGCCGATGGGCCGGGAACGCGCTAGTCGCCGACGCGACCCTGTCCGCGGCGTAACGCTGGGCCGGTCCGGCCGGGCATTCGCTCGCGGTGGGCGGCCACGAGGGTCCCGTTCGTCCTCGCGGCGACGCCGGCGGCTAGACGGTTAGGGCCCGCGCGGAGCGGAGCCGTGGGTGATGAACACCGACGGCCATCGACCGCTCGGAGCCCGGGGTCGGGTCAGGCACGCGTCGGAGACGATCGAGGTCCTCGGGTCGACGAGACGTCGGCGGAGGACGAGGGACCGTTCGGGCAACGCAGCGCCTCGCATTCGGCGAAGGAACCTGCGTCGGGGTAGAGGCGCGCGTCGAAAGCCGAACGATGAACGATGCGTCGAGGTTGTTGGAAGGACCCCTGGCACGCCCAGGACACGGTGCTGTCCTCTGGGGGCGATCTAGAGAGGTCCTTCCGGGGGTGGTTGCACTAGGGCAACGGCGGCCCCGGGTATATCAGACGGCGATGGGGGGGCACTGCAACGCCTCGGGTCGAGGCGTTTCACCGCGAGCGAGGCGTCTCCGTGTCCGCCACGACGATACGGGGCAGCTCGCCCTGGATCGCCGGGGTCCGCCGCGTTGGCGCGCGCGAGGTGGCATTGTGGCGCGGCAGCAGCCAGCGCTCTCCCCAGGCGCGCAGCTCGCGCGCGGCCGGAGCGAGTCCGAGGCCCATCTCGGTCAGCGAGTAGACGACCGAGAAGGGACGCGTGCTGACGACGGTTCGCTGCACGACGCCCTGCGACTCGAGGAACTTGAGCGTCGCGCTGAGCGTCTTCGCGTTCAGGCGCGCATTCGACTTCAGGATCTCGCTGAACCGCTGAGGTCCCTCGAGAAGGCGATGCACGATCGCGAGCCGCCACTCGGTTCCAATCACCCCGACGGCGGCGAGCACCGGGCACAGGCTCCGACCGTCCGTGCCGTCGCAGGCGTCGGTACCGGACGGCGGGCTCGCGGCCCGTCGGGATCGATCGGAGTCCATCCCCGCAGCCTCGACGCCTCCTACGTCGCCGGGGGCTTTAACGGTTACGGCGTGAAAGTAGGTGAACAAGTGTAACTGCCATCACCCCCGGCGACCCCGCGCGCCGCAGCGTACCTTTTTCTTCGGTCTTGTCCGTCGCGGCGCGTGGCACTGCGGCGCCGCGAGGTCGAGCTCAGCGTCGACCGGCCCCTCGACCCCGGGAACCCGAGCGCGGGTTCCGTGCGCCTGTCCGCGCGGTTCGAGCCCGGGGAAGGAGACGCGAGCGGTCCCTCCCATGCCGATCTGATGGACGCACTCGAGGGCTTGCGCCAGGACCTCGACGCCATGGTCGGACCGCCGCTCGCGGGGCTCGTGGGCGCTCGCCCGGATCGCGATCTCGACGAGCTCGTCGAGACCTACCGACCCCGTCAGCGCGAGCTCGTCGACGCACTGCGGGATGACGGCGAGCTCACGCGCGGAGAGCATGAGCAGCTCGTCGCGTACCTCGGAGGCGCGGGGTCCCGTCCGATCCCGGCGATGCCCCAGCCCGAACCGAGCTTCGATCGTCCGATCGCCGCGGCGCCGATCTCGGCCGGCCGCTCGGTGAGCAGCGCGCGCCCGGTCCCCGAGCTGCTGCGCCAGTACCAGATCGCATCGCTCAAGCAGGCCGGCGCGGTCCGCGCCCGACGGCAGATCTCCTTCGAGGAGTACATGGCCCTCAAGCGCCACTTCCAGCGGGAGGACGTGGCCGACCCGCGCTCGACCGAGTAGCGCCTCGCGTTCTCGCCCATGATGCCGCGTCGGCCGGACCTGGCGAGCCGTCTTGAGGGTCAGCTGCGCTCGCTACCGGGGATCGAGCCCCGCCGCTCACGATGGGGACGCGGTCCGGCGTACGGGATCGGTGGGCGCGAGATCGTGCATTTCCACGGGCGATTCGAGGTCGACGTGCGCGTGACACGCGAGTTCGTCGGTGACTGTCTCCGCGCCGGGCCCCCGGATACCCGCCTGAGCTTCCGCCGGCATGGCTCCGACTGGGTCGCCGTGCGGTTACGATCCCCGCAGGACCTCGCCCTCGCGCGGGAGCTCTGCGAAGAGGCGGTCCGCAGGAATCAGTGAGCCGCGGGCCGCGCCCCCTCAGGCCGGGGTGCCCCGGGACTCGGGCTTGGGGTACAGCACGAGCGCCAGGCAGCCGACGTCGGTGATTCCCCGACGCATCCGAAGTCCCCGGGCCCGGTCGGGCGCGACCGTCGCCTCCGGATCGGTCGGGGCGCCGATCACGGCGCCCGGAGGGTAGAGCGGTCCGTCGGGGAGCGGGTTCGCGAGCGGCGTCCCGATGTCGCCGCCGGTGCGGAACAGCCCGACGCTCCCCTCCCGTCGACGGAGCTGCGAGCGGGCCACCCCGAGGAACGTCGCGAGCGCCGGACCCTCGTCGACCCCCTCGGGGAGGCCGAGGCTCGCCATCGCGAACGTCGCCACGCCCTTGGTGCGGCTCTCCGGGCCGAGTCGCTCGGTGGCGAGGAGCTCCTCGGACCGCTCGAGCAGCCTGCGGGCCGCCGCGTCGGGCGGCTCATGCATCTCCAAGAATCCGAGCCGCACGCTCCATCCCTTCTCGAAGACCGCGTCGGAAGCCGCGCGCAGCGCGTCCGATGGGCTGGCGACGACCACGGGCCGGGGGAACCGGTCCCCCGGGGGCGGTGTCGAGGCCGCGTCCTTCCCGGCCGCTGCGGGCCACGAACCACCGAGGCCGATCCGCTCGACGACCGCGCGCACCTCGGCCCGATCCGCATCCGCGATCGGCCGCATCGGTCCACCCCCGAGCACGGCCGCCCCATCACCCCGTTCGACCAGGAGAGTTGTCGTGTCGGCCTCGGGAACGAGCGAGGGCAGGCGGCCGCCGACCGCTCCCCGCCCGAGCACGCGCGCCAGCAGGCCGATCTCGCGACCGGAGGCTCCGCGCGCGAACGCGTCGGTCAGGAGGGCCCGGAAGCCGGCAGGGTCGAGGCCCGGCGGCGGGGTCGCGAGCGCGCCCAGCGCTCCCGGCGACAACAGGACGAGGAAGAGGTCCTGCGCGCCAAGTCCCGCGGCGATCTCGTGCGCGGCGAGCACGACCTCCTCCGCCTCGCGAGTTCCGGGGAGTCCCGGCGGGACGGTGACGCCCTGGAACGGCAGCTCCGGCGGGATCGGCTCCGGTCCGGCGAGGAAGCCCTGGGTGAGGCGGTCCCCCAGCGCGTGCAGCGCGCCGAGGGCCATCGAGTTCGCGGCGTTACCGGCCGCGAGGAACCCGACCTCGCGGTAGCGTCCGTCCGGGACGAAGCGGTTGCCGACCCGCAACGTTCCCGACTCGCGGCGGAGCGCGAGGCGGACCGCGTGGTAGGCGTCGGCCGCCGTCACGGCGGCCCGGTACGCGACCGCGTGCACCGGGTCCGGTCCTTTCGGATCCGGCTCGCCGGGCGGGAACGGGTCCCACGGGAACGCTCCGATCACGGGCGCGGCGAGCGTTGCGCGGGTTCAAGACGGTGCCGGCGAACCGAGGACCGGCCTCATCCGAGCTGCAACCGTTCCTTCGAGCCCGAGGGCCCGGGGACGCGGAACCGACCGGGCGCGAACTGGGCCGGATCGAGGTCCACGGCGTCCCCGACGACCGCACGCGCGACGCGCCGGGTCGCGGCCGGCGCGAGCATGAAGCCGTGGCCGCCGAAGCCGTTCGCGTGCACGAAGCCTCGCAGACGGGGGTCCTCGCCGATCACGGGGAATCCGTCCGGCGTGTCGTCGTAGAAGCCGGACCAGGCGCGGAGCACGCCGACCGGGGCGAGCCGGGGGAGCAGCGCGACGAGGGCGTGGGACATCCGCGCGAGGAACGCGGGCGTGCTCGGCATACCGGCCTGCGTGCCGGGGGGATGGGGGACGGTGAGGCCGCCGACGATCTCGCCGCGCATCGTCTGGCTGAAGTAGAGGCCGTCCGACGCTCGGACGACCATCGGATCGAGGAACGGCTTGAGGGCCTCGGTCGCCAGGATCTCGTGTCGGGTCGCGACGTTCGGGCTGTCGAGCCCCGCACGGCGGCTCACGTCGGCGGACCACCCGCCGGCGGCGTTCACGACCGCGGGGGTCTCGATGCGGCCGGCCGACGTGCGCGCCGCGACGACCCGGCCGTCGCGAGTCTCCACGGACCCGAGCTCGGCGCCGAGGGCGACCTCGACGCCGAGGGAGCGCACGGCCTCGTACAGCCCCCAGATGGCGGGAAAGGGGTAGAGCACACCGTCGCTGCGAAGGTAGGTCCCACCGACGACCGCGCCCGGGGCGATCCCCGGGAGCAGCGCGGCGACCCGGTCCGGGCCGAGCACCTCGGAGGGCAGGCCCTCGTCCGCGACGAGGTCGTGGACCGAGCGCAGGCGGGCGAGCTCGGAGTCGTTCTCGGCGAGGAACAGGTAGCCGGTCTGCCGGAACCAGATGTTGTAGCCGAACGTCCGGCCGAAGTCCCGGTAGGCCGCGACCGATTCGCGCGCGAGCCGCACGGTGGCTCGCGTCTCCCACTGCTGGCGCACGCCGCCGCCGTTGCGGCCCGACGCGCCGCCCGAGAGGAACCCCCGATCGAGAACGAGGATCGGGCCCGCACCAGCGCGCGCGAGGTGGTAGGCCGTGTAAAGCCCGACGACGCCGGCGCCCACGATCACCGCGCGGTAGTTCGCGCGCGCGGGGGCGCTCACATGTCCCCCGTCGGCGCCGTCCCGTCGAGCGACGCGAACGCGCCGAGCGGCGTCGGCGCGAGCGGCGGGCGCTGGGTGATGTACCCGACCTCGGGCGGAGCGCGGCCTTCCAGGAGCGAGAGCACGAGTAGGGCGTCGGGAAGGCAGTAGCGCCCCTGGCAGAGCCCGGTGCCGACGCCCGAGTAGCGCTTGATCACCTCGATGCCCCGGTAGCCGAGTCGATGCGCCGACTCGATCTCCTCGAGCAGCACGTCCTCACAGGGGCAGGCCACCCAACGGCCGGGCCGCGGGCCCCGCAGCAGCTCGCGGTAGTAGCCCTCCAGCTCGTGCGGCCCCTCCCGTGCGACCCCGGTCGACCTCGACAGGACGCCCTCGCGGCGGCCGAGGATCGCGTCGGCCGCGATCCCCCCGCTCGCGGCCGCATCACCCGCCAGCGCGCCGGTTGTCTCGCCGACCGCGAAGAGGCCGGGCACCGAGGTCTCGCCGGCCGGATCGGTGAGCGGGTAGTAGGCGCCCGTGCCCGACCGCCACTCCATGCGGGCGCCCGCCTGGAAGAACAGCTGCGGAGTCGGCAGGCGACGGTGCGCGAGTATCACGGCGTCGCAGGCGAGCGAGAACTCGGCCCCCCCGCCCCGCGCCTGCAGCCGCAGCCGTCGCACGCGGCCCCGGCCGCTCGCCGATCGCACCAGCGTCCGCGGGTAGAGCGGGATCTCGAGCTCCGAGGCGCGGCGCACGAGCTCCGGATGGATGGCCCCGGGCGCCACGACCGCGTCGACGCGGTGGCCGAGCTCGGCGAGCACCTCCTCGGCGCGCGCCCCGCCGCCGAGGACGATGCCGCGCCGGAACGGCGGCTCCCCGCCCGGTCGGGTCAGTGCGAGGGCGCCGTCCGCCGTCAGCACCCCGGGGCGGTCGTTCCCTCCAAAGAGGAGCATCCCGTCGTAGGCGCCCGTCGCGACGATCGCCACGCGGGCGCGCACCTCGATGCCACGGCCCAGTTCGTCGAAGCCGAGCAGGACGAACGGCTCGTCCGGCGACCGGCGCGGCGGGAGGAACGTGACGGTGGTGCGATCGAGGAGATCGGCGCCGGGGATCGACGGCGGCGCGAGCGAGCGATCGACGACGAGCACGGAGCGCCCCGAGGTGACCAGACGCGCGGCCGCCGCCGCGCCGCTCGCCCCGCCACCGATCACGACGACCTCCGCGGTCCGTCGAACGGCCGGGGCCGGCGTCCCGGCCGGTGCGGGCGCGGGCGCCGCCCCGTAGCCCGCGAGGCGTCGAACCACGCGCTGGTAGAGTCCGGTCGCCCACGCCGGACGACGGAATCCGCGCAGCGTGTCAACGCCCGACGGGAACACGAAGTCGAGGGCGCCGAGGACGTCGAAGCGCGCCGAGGGCCACGCGTTCTCCGTGACGACCCGATCGCCCTCCTGCGGCTGGTAACGGCAGGCGCGGACGTTCGGGCGCCCGTTCACCCGCACGAGGCAGCCGGTGCACTGGCCGATCCCGCAGATCGGCGCCCGTGGCCGATGGTAGCGGATCGAGCGCTGGAGCGTCGGGAGCCCTCCGCGAGCGATCGCAGCGAGCAGCGTCTCGTCCGGTCGGGCCTCCCGCGGTCTGCCCTCGAAGAGGAACCGACGCGCCGGAGCCCCCGCCATCCCGAACCGCGGTCACGAGCGGCGCCGCTCTTTACGGTAGTCCTCTCGAAGCGCCGGCGAGCGCGGCACCGGCGCGACGCGAACAATGGAGGAACGTGGTGGCTATATAGAAAGGGAGAACTCCGCCCTCCCATCCGCATGCGGAGCACCGGCGGCTTCCACGGGCGGCGCATCCAGAAGACCGGCGGCTCGACGTTCATCATCTCGCTGCCGAAGAACTGGGTCGTCAACCGCGGCCTCAACGCCGGCGACACGCTGTTCTTCACCCCGCGGGCCGACGGCTCGCTCACGGTGTTCGCCGACTCCGGCGCGCCGGGCGACGCCGAGCGCCGGATCGTCGAGATCTCGAACGATCTCGAGATCGAGCACTTGTTCCGTCGCCTGATCGCGGAGTACATCGCCGGCTACCCGCTGCTCGAGATCCGGACACCGGCGCGGATGAGCCCGCGCACGCGCGAGGTGATCCGCAATTTCGCCCAGCGCATGATCGGCCCCGAGATCCTGGAGGAGACTGCCGAATCGGTGATCCTGCAGGACGTGGTCGGCCAGAACCCGCTCCCGATCCCGTCGGTGATCCGACGGATGCACCAGATGGTGCGCGCGATGCAGACGGACGCGATGGCCGCGTTCCGCGCGCGCGACCCCTCGATCGCCCGGGACGTCATCGAACGCGACTGGGAGGTCGACCGCCTCCACTGGTTCCTCCAGAAGCAGGTGACGAGCGCGCTCCGGGACGCCCGGATCCTCGCGACGCTCGACCTCACGCTGCCGGAGTGCTCGACGTACCTGCTCGCCTCGCGCGTCCTCGAGCGGATCGCCGACCACGCGGTCCGCATCGCCGAGACCGTGACGATCCTGGGCAAGGAGCGCACCCCGGACCGCCTGTTGAGCGAGCTCGACCGCATGGCGAGCGCCGCCGCCAGCGCGCTCGCGGACGCGCTCGACAGCCTCGACTCGCGGGACATCGCGAAGGCCAACGCCGTCATCGACGCCGCGAAACGGATGACGCGGGAGCGCGACCACGTGCTGCACGAGCTCACGAGCAAGCGCGGCCGGCTCGCGGTCGGCCTCGCCTACGTGCTCGAGAGCCTCGAGCGCAGCGCGTTCTACGCGAGCGATCTCGCGGAGATCGCGATCAACCGGGCGGTCGAGTCCCCCGCGGCGACCGACGAGCGCGGCCACCCCTCCGCCGAGCACGTGGCGGCGTAGGCGGCTCGGCCGTCACCCGGGACCCTCCCCGAGGATCGCGCGCGCGAGGTCGGCGACCTCCGCGGCGGTGGGCACGCGGGGATTGCCGAGGGAGGCCGGGGCGCGGCGCGTCTCGGCGACGACGCGCTCGAGGCTCGCGCGGGCTCGCTCCAGGTCGCCGCCCGCCTCCCGGACGGTCAGCGGCAGGCGAACCTGGTCGGCGAGGCGTCGCGCGCGCTCGGCGAGCGTCGTCTCGGTGCGGTCGTCGTGCGCGCGCACCCGGTCGGCGAGTCGTTCGAGCCGGTCCCGGGCGCCGGGTTGGTCGAAGTCGAGGACGTAGGGAAGCGCGATCCCGAGGAGACGGCCGTAGCGTAGGCCGGTCGGGCGCACGAGGGCGCGCGCGAGCGCGTGCGCGAGCCCGCGCTGGGCGTTGGACGCGGCGAGACCGCCCAGGGTGGCGGCGAAGTGCAGGGCTTCGAGCGCGTCGGGGTCGTCGCTCCATCGCACGGCGTGCGGGAGCCGCTCGACGACCGTGGCCGCGGCGGCCCCGGCGAGCGCGTCCGAGAACGGGTTCGACCAGGCCGACACGTAGGCCTCGGCGGCGAGCGCGAGCGTCTCGAACCCGCCGTCGACCCGCTCGTCGACCGGGAGGCCCCGCGCCAGCGCCGGGTCGATGAGGGCCCAGTCGGGGACGAGCGCGCGGTGCGCGAGCTCGATCGGACTGCCGTCATCGGCGAACAGGTCGGCCGCCCAGCTCGCCTCCGCACCGCTGCCGCTCGTGGAGGGGATCGCCGCGAGTCGGATCCGCGGGGGCTCGGTCACGTCGGCCATCGGCGTGAAGCTCGCGAGGTCGGCGTCGGGCCGCTCGGCGGCGAGCCGGGCGGCCTTGGCGCCATCGATCGTGCGCCCCCCTCCGACCGCGACGACCCAGTCCGGCGCCTGCTGGCGGATCCGCTCGGCCAGGATTCGCACTCCGGCGAGCGTCTCGGGCTCCCCCACGTCCGTGACGGTCTCGATCGTGGCATCGGACTTCGCGAGCTCCTCGGCGATGCGCCGGGGTCCGCTCGCGGAGGCGAGCGATCGGTCGACGAGGAGGAGCGCGCGGCGCGCGCCGAGCCCGCTCAGTTGCTCGATCGCCCCGGTTCCCCAGGCGATCCGGGGGGCGACGAAGAAACCGCTCATCGAAAGGGCGGTGACGGCGAGGGCTAGCCGAGCGCCGCGGGTCCCTCCCGGCAGCGCCGGCAGGCGCCGGTCGCGGAGAAGGCGATCCCGTCGACGCTCCAGCCGTCCGGGTGCCGCGCGGCGAGCTCGGTCAGGACGTGCCGGTCGAGCTCGGTCAGCTCGATCCCCTGGATCCGGCCGCAGTTGCGGCAGACGATGTGCGCGTGCGGCTCTTCGCCGAGCTGGACGCGCACGACGCGTTCGAGCGGGCGGGGCGAAGGCTTCGCGGTGGGCCGGGACCTCGCCGGGCCCCGGCGGAGGCGGCGCGGCGACGCGCGTCGGGCCATCGCGGCGCGCCAGCGCGTGAGGGTATTTAGTCGGTGGCCGGCGCGGCGCGCCTCAGAAGAGCGTAGGACGATCGGGCGCGCTCGGCAGCGCCCGGTCCACCCCGCGCCCGAGGTCGGCGGCACGCGCGAGCAGCGCGTCCGCGCAGATCAGCTCCTCCCACGCCGCTCCGGTGTTCACGATCAGGCGGTGGTCCCGCGCGTCCCGGGCGCTCCCGTCGAGCACCGCGGCGCCCAGCGGTCGGAGGCGGGTGCGCCGGGCCGCGCCCTCGAACCGGGTACCCGGGCCGCTCGCCTGTACGACGCTATCGGTCCACACCTCCCGCGGGGCGTCGAGCAGGGCGTCGTCGAGTTCCGGCCGACGGTAGGCACTGAGGCTGACGAACAGGCGCGGGCCCGGGAGGCTCGCGGCGCGCAGCACGGGTGCCTCCGCGGAGGTGGCGAGGACGATCGTCGGGACCCGTTCCGCGAGCTCCTCGGCACTGGCGGCGAGCTCGACGCGCAGGTCGAGGGTGCGCTGGGCCCAGTCCCGGAGCTCCTCGCGGTGGGCGGGCGCCGGGCTCCAGGCGAGCGTGCGTCGCAGGGGAAGGGTCGCGGCAAGGCAGGCGAGCGCGTTGCGCGCCTGGTACCCCGTTCCGAGGATGCCGAGCTCCTGCGTCCGGGGTTCGACGAGGTGGATCGCCGCCGCGATCGTGGCGCCGGTGCGCAGGTTCCCGACGAGCCGGCCGAGGAAGACCGCCCGCAGCTCGAGGGTCGAGAGCCGGTAGAGCGCCACGATCTGGTGGCCCCGGTCGAAGCCGTCGGAGCGATACTGGTACGAACGGAAGCCGAGCAGGTCCTCGCCCGGGAGGGCGGCCCCGAGGAGGGCCATCATAGCCCCGCCCGCCTCGGTCCGGCGGCGGGGCAGCGGGACCACTTCGCCCCGGGCGTCCGCGCGATACCCCCGCTCGAGCGCCCCGACGATCGCCGGGATGTCGACGAGGTCCCGAACGTCCTCGTCGCTCAGGATCCGGACCATCGGCCCCGCCCGCGACGAGGCCGGGGATCGGCTTTACGCGGCCGGTTCACAAACTCCGAGGAGATCGTGGGCGCGCCGGCGGCGGGCGACGTGATTCCCAACGCCGGGAACGGCGGCTCGGATTCTTAATGGCCCAGTGGGCTCCTCGGTCGGTGCTCCGCGAATCGGGCGTCCTGACCGGCGGTGTCGTCGCGCACAACGAGGAGCGGCACGTGGCCGGCGCGATCCGCTCCCTGCTGGACCAAGAGCTCCCGTCGACGGCGCGCTGGAGCACGATCTGGGTCGTCGCGAGCGGGTGCACCGATCGCACCGTCGAGCGGGCCCGCGCCATCGCCGACGACGATCCTCGGGTGCGCGTCGTGGAGGAACCCGAGCGTCTCGGGAAGGCCCACGCGATCCGAGCGATCCTCGGCCGTGCCGACGGCGAGAGCCTCGTCCTCCTCAACGGCGACGCGCGCGCCGAACCGGACGCGGTCGGCGAACTGCTCCGCACCGCCGGCGGGGTGCCGGCGCCGTACGCGGTCATGGGCCGACCGTGTGTCCCGCCCGGGATGCGCGGCCGCTGGGCCGGGACGCTCCGCCTGATGTGGGAGGTCCATCACCAGTTCCACCTCCTCCTGCGGTCCGAAGGCGGCGGTGCTCACCTCTCCGACGAACTGTTGCTCCTGAGCCTGCGGCCCGCTCCCGAGCTTCCGGACGGCATCATCAACGACGGCTCGTACCTCGGGGCGTGGCTCGCCCGGCAGGGGGGCGCCCGCCTCTACGCGCCCGGGGCCCGGGTCGCGATCACGATCCCCTCTCGGTGGCGCGACCATCTCCAGCAGCGACGGCGGGTGCGCTTCGGTCATCGCCAGGTCGCCGACGTGCTCGGCATCGCCCCCACGAGCCTCTCCCGGTACGCGCTCGGCTCGCCCGCTTCCGCCGTCCGTGTCCTTCTTCGCGCGCGCCGCGCCGAGCGCGCCGGCCTCCCGTCGCTCGCCGCGCTCGGGGCCGGTGAGCTCGCCGCCGCCGGGTTGGCCGGATGGGACCTGTTGCCTCCGCGCCGGGACCACATCCGATGGCGGCGGATCTCGAGCGAGGATTCGACGGAGCGGGCCGGCGGCGGACCCATCGAGGCGCGGGCCGCGCCGGATCGGCGGTCCGGAGCGACCGAACTGGATCGGCGCGTGGCCTCGCTCGTCGAGGTCGCGGGCCGGTTCCGCACGGGGGTCGGGCTGGACCAGCTCCTCACGCTCCTGCCCGACGAGGGACCTTCGACGGTCGCCGGCGTCGCGGAGTACGTCGCCCGGCGGCCCGCGCTCGGCGATGTGCGCGGAGACCTCGTCATCGCCGCCGGAGCGACGCCGGAGGCGCGCGGGGAGCGCCGGGCCCGCGGAGTGGCGTTCCAGGCGAGGGCCGAGCGGGTGCTGGCCCGGGACCTTGCCGGCCTCGGCCCGTGGTTGCGGTGCGTGGGGGTCACCGGCTCGACCGCCTACGGCGAGCCGGAGGCGGGCGACGATATCGACTTCTTCTTCGTGGCGCGCGCCGGGGCGCTGTGGGCCTGCCTCGCCTACGCCTACCTCGAGCTGCGGTTCGGGCCCGCCCGCCTCGAACGCGCTCACGGTCCGCCGATCTGCCTCAACTACGCGCTCGACGAGCGCGCGGTGGAGCGGGAGTTCGCCCGGGACCAGGGCCTGCTCTTCGCCCGCGAGGCGCTCACGGCCCGGATCCTGCGCGGCGAGTCCTACTATCGAGGGCTGCTCGGACGCGCACCGTGGATGGCGGGCGAGCTGCCCCGGCTCTACGCCCTCCGCCGGGGCGACGACGCTCGCGCCCCCGGCCCGCCCGTGCCGTTGCCGGTCCGCGCGCTGAACCTCGCCCTGTTCCCTCTCCTCGCCGCGTACCTCCAGATCGCCGGCCTCCGGCGGAACCGGCGGCTGGAACGGCACGGCCGACGGGAGGCCCGCTTCGCGACGCGGACGGCTCCGCGGGGATTTGCGTACGTGTCGCAGCGTTTCGAAGCCCTCCGACAGGCGTACGAGCCTGTGCGGGCGGCGGGCGGGTTCGCGCCGGCCGCACCGTCGACGAAGACGCCGCTCGAACGCTAGGCGGGCGCCGAGACGGCCGTTCCGGGTGCGAGCTCTCGGAACAGGGCGAGGTACTGCGGGGCGAGTCGGGGCCAGGCGAAGCTCGCGGCGCGCGCCCGGCCGGCCGCTCCGAGCCGGGAGGCGCGGATAGGATCGTCCAGCAGGGAGCCGATCGCTTCGGCGAGCGGGCCCGGTTCGCCGGGCGGCACGAGGAGCCCGGTGCGCCCGTCCGCCACGACCTCGGGGATCCCGCCGACCCGGCTCGCGACGACCGGAAGGCCAGCCGCCATCGCCTCGAGCAGGACGATCCCGAACGGTTCGAAGCGCGACGGCAGCACGAGGAGGTCCGCGCGTGCGTACTCGCCGAGGAGGGCGGCCCGCGGCACCGGCCCCGTGGCCGTCAGCCGGCCGGCGATCCCGCGCTCTCGGGCGATCCGCTCGGCCGCGGCGAGCCCACCCCAGTCCTCGCCGACGAGGCGCAGCCGGGCCGCGCGGGTCCGGGCGAGCGATGCGAACGCCTCGACGAGCGTCTCGATCCCCTTCTGCTCCGGATAGAGGCGACCGACGAACAGTACGATCGGATCCTCCGGGCCGGCCGGACGCGGCGCGCGGGCGGAGAACTCGTCGAGGTCGACGCCGTTCGGGATCACCCGGATGCGACGCTCGTCGACCCCGTCGCGGGCGAGCGCGTCGGCCTCCACGTGCGTGAGCGCGACGATCCGATCGGCCCGACGCAGCGTCGCCCGACGGACCGCGCGCGCGTAAAGGAGGGAGGCCCCGGTGCCGGTGCCCGGGTCCGAGTGCGGGGTGATCACGAGCGGGACGCCGCGCAGGTCGTGGGCGACGCGCCCGGCCCAGGTCGGGAAGTAGCCGAAGGCATGCGCGTGGAGCACGTCCGTCGGGGCGCGCAGCGCGTCGACGAGCATCCCCGGCGCGGCGATGCCGAGGCCGTGCCGCACGGGCACCCATCGGACGGCCCGGTGGCGTCGGACCGTCACGGACGCGTCGGACGGGCCGAAGGCGCCGCGCGCGAACGGGCGATCGCGCATCAGGTCCGTGGTCACGACCTCCACGCGGGCGCCGGCGGCGGCGAGCTCGCGGGCGAGCTGCTCGACGTGGCGCTCGACGCCGCCGAGCGCGGGAGGGAAGCGCTGCGTGAGCTCCAGGACGCGCGGCCCCCCGCCGGGCGACGTCGGGGTAGGACGATTCATGCGGTCGTTCCCCGGCGCACCCAGCGCCCGACGCGCACGAGGCCGTCCAGGCACCAGGGGATCGGTCGTTCCTGGTCCTTCGCGATCGCCCAGAGGAGCTGGGCGAGGGTGACGGTGACGATCACGGCGAGCCCGATCAGCGCATACGAGCGGAACAGTCCCCAGGTGTCGTTCTGGTCGAGGGCGGCGGTATACGGCTGGACGGCCGTGCTGAGCGGGCTCACGAAGCGGATCCCGAGGTCGTTGTTGACGAGGAGCCAGACGAGGGCGAGCGCGTAGGTGAACCGGAAGTAGGCGCGCCGGCCCGGATGGAAGACGACGACGTCGAGGACGAGGAGCGAGAACAGGTAGAGCATGTACTGTTCGTAGACGCCCCAGCGCAGCAGCAGGAACGTCGTGACGACGAGCAGCATCGCGCGCAGCTCCCCGCGGGGCGTGGACGGGCGGAGCCCGGCGGCGCCCACGTAGCCGGCGACGATGATGCCGGGTACCCAGAGGTACGCCGCGACCGTGTAGAATCCCGGCACCCGGAATAGGACGGTCTGGACGGCCGGGAGATCGAGCAGGGAGGCGTAGTTCATGCCGAGGCCCCCGCCGTGCGTCTGGGAGGTGCCGGTCGCGAGGAGGCCCGTGAACGCCCAGCCCTCCGCCGCGAACACCGCGAGCGTCAGCGCCGCGGGCAGCGCGAGCGCGACGACGAACAGCAGGCGACGCGCGCCCCGCTCCCGGAGGATCTCGAGCGGTAGGAAGATCGCCGTCAACCACTTCACGAAGATGCCGATGCCGTAGAGGACGTTGCGTTGGAGCGAGGAATCGGCGAACAGGAGCGCGAGGACGACCACGACCTCGATGGAGTCGAACTGGCCCCAGATCGCGGTGATGATGATCGAGTACGGGAAGAACGACCAGAAGCCGACGATCTGGACCGTCCGCGCGGAGTCCTGGGTCCAGCGCATCACGAGCCGCCCGAGCAGCAAGGCCGTCGCGACGTCCGCCAGGATCGGCGGCTGCTTGAGGAGGAAGTAGAGCACGAACCGATCGCCGCTCCCGACCACCTCCCAGAGCCGGTACAGCTCCCCGAGGAGCGCCGGCCAGAAGGGCAGGTAGGCGGCCGCGGTGATCGGCTGGGTGAGGTACGCGAAGCTGACGCCGGGGACGGCGGGCCAGAACGAGGAGTACGGGTCGACCCCGCGCGCGGCCGCCGCGCCGGTGCGGATCCAGACCTCCAGGTCGAACGGGTGGCCGGTCCAGAAGGAGAACGCCTCCCGCAGGAGAAGGCCCCCGAGCAGCAGCGTCACGGCCCGGGCCGGCAGGCCAACGCGTCCGAGCGTCGGCGGCGAGGGAGCAGGGGCCTCCGTTCCCGGGGCTACGGTGGCAGGAACGCCCGCGCTCTCGTCAGTGGCCATGCCGGTCCTGAGCCGTTCCCCGGTCGGGCCGCCGCTCGTAATCGAGGAGTACCCACTCCGCGAGCAGCGGACCCATGGGCGCGCTCGCGATCCGTGCGTCCCACCGGCGAGCGCGCTGTCGCCCCATTGGCGTGGGCAGCAGGCGGCCCACCCAGTCCGGATCGAACGGCGGGGCGATAGCCGAGATCGCCTGCGTGCCCACGCGGCGGAACCCGACGCGCAGCAGCCGGTCCCACGCCGCCGCGGTCCGGACGGTGAGCTCGAGCGGGTAATGGCCACGGCCGCCGGGCACCCGCTCCGTGAGGCGGGATGCGGCGGCCCGGGGTCGACCGGAGGCGATCTCCCAGGCGATGGGCGCGAGGGCCGGCCGATTCAGCGCCACGAAGGCGAGGCGTCCTCCCGGCCGGACGAGCCGGGCCAGCTCGGTGGCCGCGCGCGGTAGCTCCGGCTCCAGGTTGAACGCTCCGAAGGCGGAGAAGGCTCCCCCGATGGCGCCGTTCGGAAGGTCGGCGGTGACCCGGTCGAGCTCGCCGAGCCGGCCGGTCCGCCGCTCGAGGCGGCCGTCGAGCCCGGCGGCGGACGCGCGCCGATGGAGCTCGCCGAGCATCCCGGTCGAGACGTCCACCACGATGAGGCGATGGCCCCCTGCGAGCAGTGGGAGCGTGTGGTAGCCCGTGCCGGGGCCGATCTCGAGGAGCGGATCTGCCCCGCGGAAGATCCGTTCGAACACTGGGATCGCCCGGTCCTTGAGATACCGCTCGACCGGTTTTTCGGCGAGCGCCCGGTCGTAACCCTCCGCGGCCCGGTCGAATTCCTCGCGAAGTCGCTCCGCGGGCCGGAGCGCCGGCACCGGCCGGTGCGGGTCGAGCTCGAGCAGCCGTGTCGCCTCGGCGAAGTGGGTACGGAACGTCGTCTCCCCGTACTTCGCGCGGAAACGCTCGCGTACCCGATCCGAGTCGATCGGGTCGACGATCTCCCGGGCCGCACAGGCCAGCCCTTGCGCGTCGCCCAGCTGGACCATGGCACCGCCCGCGCCGAGCGCGTCCCGGAACCAGCCCGCGGTCCCAGCACTCGGTATGACGTAGAAACGGCCATCCTCGCGGACGAAGAGGAGCGGGACAGGACGCTGAGCGGGAAGTCGGAGCTCTAGGGTGGCCATCTCCGGGCCCAGCGCCGCCACGCTAGGGTCTCCGGCGGGGCGATGGCCATCGCCCGCTCATCGACCGTCGGGATAGACCTCGGCGATCAGGGCGAGCACGCGCGGCGTGCTGTAGCCGGCCCGCGCCACGATGCGGTCGGCCGTGCGGATCCGCTTCATCCCGACGAACCGGTGCGAGACGATGAACAGGTACGAGTGGGTCTTCATCGTCAGGGAAACGATCCCCCCGTGCGGCTCGAGCAACACTTTCACGGTCCGGCGCTCCGAGATCCAACGCGGACACACGGCGCGGGAACTTCCGACCGGCGGGATAAAGGTGGGCCCGATTCTCCCGAGGCCGGGAGCCCGAGGTCCGAGGGTGGTATCCGCCTCCCTGCGCGACGGAGATTAAGGAGGGGGCCGCGCCTCGCCGCAGGACGCGAGGGAGTAGGCACGCATCGGACGGGCCTCTCCGCGCACGTGACATCGCGGGGGGCGCACCACGCCGGCGGCCACCAACCGGCGCAGGACCTTGGAGACGGCACCCTGGGTGGCGGAGAGTCCGGACGCCATGCCCCGCTGCGCGGATTCGGGCCGCATCACCGCGGGAAGGGCGACGACGCGGCTGGGAACGGTAAGTAGACGCGCACGATCTCGGCCGCGGCGGCATGGACGAAGCGAGCGCGCTGCGCTATCTGTCGCTGGCCGACGAAGCGGGCGAGAAGCTCGATGGACCCGAGGGCGATCGGTGGGCGGATCGCTTGGAGCAGGAGCACGAACGTCTGGGGGAGGCGTTCGACTGGCTGGCCTCGCACCAGCGGAGCGCGGAGGCGCTGCGGCTCGCGGCCCGCATCTGGACCTTCCAGTTCGATCGCGGCTACGCCGAGGAGGGTCGTTGCTGGCTGTCCCTCGCCCTCGACGCCCCCGGAGCGGCGGCGCCGACCGCCGTCCGGGCGACGGCGCTCTACGCGGCCGGAACCTTCGCCTTCCGGGCGCTGGATCAGGAGCGAGCGAAGCGCTACTTCGAGGAGCTGCTCGACGTCGCGCGCTCCCTCGACGATGGGAGCCTCGTCGGCCAGGCCTACGGGGGCCTCGCCCGGGTGGCGTTACGTCGCGGCGACACGACGGAGGTGCGGCGATGGAGCGAGAACGCGCTCGAGCTCGCCCGCCAGCGGAGCAGCGAGGCCGCGACCGCCACCCCCCTCCACATGCTCGCGGCGGCGGCACGGCTCGACGGGGACCTCGACGGGGCGCGGCGACTCTACCGGGAGAATCTGGAGCTGAACCGCCGGCTCGGTCGGTCGAGCTGGGTGCGCGCGGAGACGTTGAACCTCGCGGCGATCGAAGTTCTCCGGGGGAGCTCCGACGACGCGATCCCCCTGCTGCGCGAGAGCCTCCGCCTGGTCCGCGAGAGCTCGGATCGCTACCTGATGCCGTACGTGATGGCGTGGTCGGCCCGCGCGGCGCTCGCCCGGGGGGAGGCGGCGCTCGCGACCCGGCTCCTGGGCGTGGCGCAGGCTCAATCCGAACGCACCGGCCTCGCGATGGATCCCGACGAGGAGCCGGAGTTCCATCGCGGAGTCTCGGCCTGCCGAGCCGCCCTGAGTGCCGGCGATTTCGAGCAGATGTGGGACAGCGGGCTCCGGACCTCGGACGAGGAGTCCCTCGGGCTCGCCGACCGGTTCCTCTCGGTCCCGTGATCACGATCCCGGGCGCGCTCGCGCGTCGCCGGCCCGGGGTCGCGACGGGGGTGCCGCCCCGCGTTGGAACCCCGGGGCCGGGCGAGAGCGCACGACGGCAAGCTCCGCTCGTTCCGCTCCACAGGCCTCGCCACCAACCCGCCCAGCGCGAACCGGGAGTGGAGCGACGTTGAGGGCGCTACCCGTCTCGAAAAGGGCGCACGCGAAGCGGCTCGATCCGCCTAGCTCGGACCGCCGGGCGCCATCGGCCGCTTTTCGCCTTCCCGGCTCGGAATGCTGCCTCGCGCACGCACGCCCGAGCCCCACGCACGCGGGCCTCTCGGATGGAGCCGGTCCGTTCCTCGAACCGCGGAGCAGGTCCCGCTGCGGGGAGGCGGATCCGAAGCGACTACGGTAGCCCGTCGGATCCGCGCAATCTTCGGGCGAGCTCCTCCGGGGGCAGACGGCCCGGGTGGGACTCGTTCAACTCCCGAGTCAACGACAGGAGTCGATCCACCACGGCGCTCAGCTCCTCAGCGGTCCCGACGACGTAGCGGGACTTGGGCTCGTCGTCGAAGAGCGCGTGAGTCACCGCATGAGCTACCGGTACCGGGAGAGGGTACTCCAATCGGTGCCGCACGTTCGGCTGTTCCAGGTACGTCAGCGTCTGCAGCACTTGATCTCGGTACACCGAATCGGAGCCGGTCCACCGGCGCCGCAGCTCGTCGCCCCGGCGACGGAGCCCGCTGTCGAAGATCCTCGTCTGGAATGCGCCCGGCTCGATGGTGATCACACGAATCCCCAGTGCGGCCACCTCTTCTCGGAGGACGTCGCTGTAGGCTTCGAGGGCATGCTTGCTGATGTTGTAGGGGCCGATGAGCGGCTCGACCAGGAACCCGCTGATCGAGCTGATGTTCACGATCCGTCCCTTCGATTCGCGAAGGAGCGGGAACATCGCCGCGATCATGCGATGCGCTCCGTCGAGATTGACGGCCAGCACCTCGTGCAGCTCGTCGATCGACATCTCGGCGAGAGGACCCAGATTCCCGATCCCGGCACAGTTCACCAGGCCGAACAGGCCCCCGTCCGTGGCTCGCACCCGGGTCACGGCGCGATCCACCTCCTCCGGGCGGGTGACGTCCAGGGAGAGGGGTGTGACATGAGCGAGGGCGCCGAGCGAGTCGAGGTCTTGGGCCGAACGAGCGCCCGCCCATACCGGGCATCCCTTCGACGAGAGGAGTTCGACCGTCGCCCGGCCGATGCCCGAGCTGGCCCCCGTCACCAGAACCGCTCGACCCGACAGGTCGGTCATTGGTCGGCCCCTCGCGTACCCCGGATCGGCCTATAAACTCCGTGCGGGTGAACCCGGGTCCTCGCGCCCGTCCCGGCGTGTCGCTCGCCGTTGATGATGCGTTGTCCGTCGCGCGACGGGGGCCCAGCGTGCCGCCGAGGGACCACCTGGTTCGGAGGCCGTGAACGGCGCGTCCCCGTGCGCGCCGACCGAGCTTCCGCTCGCACCCATGACCCGGTCGTGCGGTCGCACGTGGCGGTCGGGATCACTCGCGGGGGGGCGCTGCCGACGGGTTCGCCAGCTTTCGCAGCAGCGTCTGGAAGGTGGCGATCTCCTCGTCCGTCCACCCCTCGAACAGCGGGATCGCGGTCACCGGGAAGCGTCGGTGCAACGTGTGATGGAAATGGTGGCCCTTGATCGTAACCGACAGGCGGATCACGCGTCGATCCTTACGATCCCGGATTCGTCGCACGAGGTGTTCCTGCTCGAGACGGTCGATGAGCGTCGTCACGTAGCCCGGCGAGACGCCCAGCAGGGCGGCGAGCTCGGTCTGGGTGATGCCCGGACGATCGTGCATGATGTAGTGCAGCGCGAAATGCTGCAACAGCGGGAAGCCCTCCCCAGTCGGGCCCGCGCCCGCTCCCGCCAGCGCGCGACCGAGCGCGCCGCGCATGAGGCCCAGCGTCTCCTCGATCCGGGTTTCTCGAGGCGTCGGGGAGGGCTCCACGGGCCCCAGAGTCCCTGGGGCGCCAAGAACCTTTCGCACGCAAATGATTCTCTAGAAAACAATTTATTAGAGAACGACTCTGGGGTAAACGACTATGGCCGCCGCGCTGCCCTCCCCGGTCCCGATCGCCCATGCCGATACCGCCGACTCCGAGCCGATGATCGAGGTCGAGGGTCTGGTGAAGGTCTATGGCGGGACGAAGAGGGACGCGTCCAGTGTCCGAGCGGTCGACGGGATCGGCTTCCATGTCGGGGCCGGGGAGTTCTTCGGCTTCCTGGGTCCCAACGGCTCGGGCAAGACGACGACGATCAAGGTCCTCACCACCCTGCTCCAGCCGACGCAGGGCCGAATCCGCGTGCGGGGATACGACGTGGTCCGGGAGGCGCCGAAGGTTCGGCAGATCCTCGGCTACGCCGGCCAGTCGATCGGGGTCGACGGCGACCTCACCGGTCGGGAGAACCTGCGGCTCGTCGGCCACCTCTACCATCTGCCCAAGACGGTCGTCCGCGACCGGGTCGAGGAGCTCCTCGACGTCCTGCAGCTGACGGAAGCGGCGGACCGCCCCGCCAACACCTATTCGGGCGGGATGCGCCGGCGGCTCGACCTCGGCTCCGGCCTCGTGCATCATCCTCCGTTGCTCTTCCTCGATGAGCCGACGACCGGGCTGGATCCGCAGACCCGCAACGGCGTCTGGGAGTATCTTCGCAAGCTCCACCGGGAGGAGCGGACCACGATCTTCCTCACGACCCAGTACATGGAGGAGGCCGACCAGCTCTGCGAGCGGATCGCGATCATGGACCACGGTCGCATCGTCGCCACCGGTTCGCCCCGGGAGCTCAAGGCCGCGATCGGCGCGGACCTCGTGACGATCCGACTTCCGCAGGACGCCCAGTTCGAAGCGACCCGGGCCCGCGCGCTCCTCCTCGCCCGGAGCGTACCCGGGGTGGAGGGGGCGGTCGAGTTCGAGCACGGGGTCACGATGCGGGCCCGCAACGGGGGCGCGACGCTCGTCGAGGTCCTGCGACGCCTGGAGTCCGAGCAGATCCTGGCGAACGAGGTCGCCGTATCGCCGCCGACGCTCGACCAGGTCTTCCTCCAGCACACCGGCCGGGAGATGCAGGTCGAGGAGGTCCGGCCCGCCTCCCGCACCCACTGGAGCTCCGGACGGAGGAACGGACGATGACCTCCGCGGAATCGGCCTACCGCCGGTCGCTTCCGTCCCTCCCCGCCACCGGGGCGCTCGGCTACGCCGGGGGTCGGCTCACGGAGGTCCTGTGGGTCGCCTACCGGAGCCTGCGCAAGCTCAGCCGCAACCCCTTCCTGTTGTTCTTCACGCTGATGATGCCGATCGTCTGGCTCGGCATGTTCAGCCAGACCTTCGGCACAGTCTTCGAGCGGGCCGCGGACCTGCCGGGCCAGGCGCCGCCCACCTACGACTACATCGCGGTCCTGCTGCCCGGGATCGCCGTCATGAGCGCGATCCAGAGCGCGGCCCAGTCCGGGTTCTCCATGGTGAGCGACATCGAGACGGGGTTCATGGACAAGTTCCTGGTCGCGCCGATCTCGCGAGGTTCGGTGCTGATCGGCAAGACGCTCGCGGACGGGATCCGGATGGCCGCCCAGACGGCGATCGTGCTCGCGATCGCCTTCGTCTTCACGCTCGTCTTCGGCTGGAGGATCCCCTTCGCGACGGGCGTCGCGGGGGACGCGATGATCGTCCTAATGACCGCCGGCTTCGGTGTCGCCTTCGCGGGCCTGTCGAACTCCGTCGCTCTGTTCACGAAGAACACCGAGTCGACGATGGCGGTCAGCTTCACACTGACGTTCCCGCTCCTGTTCCTCTCGACGGCGATGCTACCGGCGGGGCTGCTTCCGCCGTGGCTGCAGACGTTCTCGCGGTTCAACCCGGTGAGCTACGTCGCCACGGCGTCGCGTTCGCTGATCCTGACCGGGTTCGACTGGACGCAGATCGGGCAGGCGTTCCTGGCGATCGCGATCGTCGGGGTCCTGCTCTACGCGCTCGCCGTCACGGCGTTCCGGCGTCAGGGCCGATGAGCCGGCCGGCCCGCCTCGCTCGGGACGGCGCGGGGTCGGTCGGCTCCACATGAGCGACCCGACCGGCCCCGAGCTTCCCGAGGGCTCGCCCAACGCGGCCAAGGCGCGCCGGGCCGCGAGGGATCCCCGGCGGCCTGGCGAGGAGTGCCGAGCCGCCCCCGGGACCTGGCGTCCCATCGTCGACCTGCGGCGATGCGAGGGCAAGTCCGACTGCGTCGAGGTCTGTCCGTACTCGGTGTTCGAGCTGGGAACGCTCACGGACGCCGAGTACCGATCGCTCGGACACCTCGGACGCGCCAAAGCCCGCCACCATGGGCTCCGGACGTCGCGGACTCCCCGGGCGACCGAGTGTCGGGCGTGCGGTCTCTGCGTGGTATCCTGCCCCGAGGATGCGGTGCGCCTCGTCCGGCGCGATTCCCCCTGAGATGCCGTTCGGGGCCGTTCCGTGGCCTCCCGGGCCGGGGCCGACGACCCTTGGCGCCTCGGTCCGGGAGGGATACGGTGTGGCCTCCCCTGAGGTACCCGGCGCCGTGTGAGTCCGTCGCGTCGGGACGGCACGGGCCTCGTCCGTACGCGGGTGCTGCATTCGGGGAACGGAACCCACCTCACCACCCGGGGATTCGGCCTAGCCGAGCCGAGCGGGCGCCCGCGTGGGTAGGATCGACGGACGATGGCCCATATCACGGTCTTGCGTGACCAAGCGAGAGGCGCCTCGTCGCTGTCCGGTGGCGGCGATGATCGCGTCGAACGCCTGCCCGACGTTCCGGGCTTCGGCGGCGGTCAAGCCGGCCCGGATCTCGGCGAGGGAGAGGGTCGACACCATCGCTCGAACTTTCCCCGCGTCGATGAGGTCGAGCAGCCGCGTACACCCGGCGTGGCCCGTCCTGTTCCGGTTCCGAGGCGACACGAAGATGTTAGCGTCGATGAGAAGCCTCCGACCGCTCACGGCGCACTCTCCGCTGGTAGGTCACGCCGTCCTCCTTCAAGGGGCCGAGCCGACCGAGGAGTTCGGGGACCTTCGAGGGCTCGGCCTTGCGCTGTACCCCGCCCGCTCTCCCACCTCCAGGTCGACCACCGGCCCGGTCGTGAGAGTAGGATATCCCAGGTTCAAGGCAGGGGAGTCTCGGGCTCGGACGAGCCTCGACGGACTCGCCACGCCATGGACGCTACGTGGGCACCCCGGGAAGTCCTCGCACCCCCCGGGGAAATGCGGGGAGAGGGATTTGAACCCACGAACCCCTACGGGACCAGACCCTGAATCTGGCGCCTTTGGCCAAGCTTGGCAATCCCCGCGCGCCGGCGCGGTAGGGTTAGTCCCATATCAGGGTTCGGCCGCCCACTCCGGCGGCCGGTGCTAGGCGGGCGTCGCCGCGACGCTCGTACGTCCGGCGCGCGACTCTTCCTCCACGATCCGCAGCGCCTCGGGGACGCTCGCGCGCTCGTGGACGATCGCGCGCAGCGCCTTCAGCATCCCCACGGGGTGGTCCGACTGCCAGATGTTGCGGCCCATGTCGACCCCGTGAGCCCCCTCGTCGATCGCGCTCCGCGCGAGCTCGAGCGCGGCGCGCACGCTGTCGAGCTTCGGCCCACCGGCCACCACGAGCGGCACGGGGCACGCCTCGACGACCTTCGTAAAGCCGTCGCAGTAGTAGGTCTTGACGAGGTGGGCGCCGAGCTCGGCCGATACCCGGCAGGCGAGCGCGAGATAGCGAGCGTCCCGCTTCTCGAGCTCCTTGCCCACGGCCGTGATCGCCATCACGGGCATCCCGACGTCCTCCCCCGCGTCGACGAGCTCGCCCAGGTGGACGAGCGACTCGTGCTCGTGGGCGGCGCCGACGAAGACGCTCATCGCCACGGCGCTCACGTTGAGCCGCAGGGCTTCGCGCATCGACGTCGTGATCTTCTCCTCGGAGAGGTCGTCTTTGAGGATCGTCGCGCCGCCCGAGACGCGTAGCACGATCGGCGTCGACGTGTGGGGCGGCACGCATCGTCGCAGGATCCCCCGGGTGAGCGCGAGCGCGTCCGCGTGCGGGAGCAGCGGGGCGATCGTGGACCGAGCGTCCTCGAGCCGGTGGGTGGGGCCCATGAAGTAGCCGTGGTCGACCGCGAGCATGACCGTGTTCGCGCTCGCGGGCGAGAACATCCGGCCCATCCGGTTCTCCATCCCCCAGTCCATCGTCGGTCCTCGCTCGGCGTCGAGCCGTTCGGGCTCTTTTAGGTTGTCCGCGCCCGGTCGGTTCAGCTCGCCGTGCCGGGCTCCGTCGTCCGACGCGAGACCGGCACGCGCCGGTCCTCCTTGACGCGGTTGAGCACCACCTGGGTGTTGGTCCGCTCCACGTGGGGGTCCTGCAGGGCGTGCTTGACGAACCGATCCAGGTCGCGTCGGTCGCGGAAGCGCCCGATCAGGAGGGCATCGGTCTCGCCGGTGACGTCGTAGATCGCGTAGGCCCGGGCGTCGCGGGCGAGACGTTCCTCGACCTCCCGCAGCCGACCCTTCGAGATCCGGATACCCATCGCCGCCCACAGGTCCCAGCCCAGCTGCTCGTCGTCGAGCAGGGGGATGTACCCACGGATCACACCCGCGCTCTCCATGCGGGCCACCCGCGCGCTCACGGTCGTGGGGGAGACCTTGAGGCGGTGCGCGATCTCGCGATGGCTGCGGCGCGCGTCGGTGTTCAGCTCCTCGAGGATCGAACGGTCGAGCTCGTCGAGAGTGGACGTTCGGCGCATGAGTTGGCATGGTCTTGCTACGAATTAATACTTCTCCGTAGAATAATGGTCAAACATCCATTTTTGGCGGGTCAATGTTGATGTAGCTCGGCACCGTCGCGGGGAGCGGAGGCAGAGAGGGTGGCCCCGCAGAAGGAGTCGAAGGGCGGACCGGACGGCGCGCGGATCCTCGAGGAGCTCAGGGCGGAGAAGGTCCGCTGGGTACAGCTGTTCTACACCGACGTCTTCGGCGGCTTCAATCAGGTCGACGTCCCGCTCCATACCCTCGAGGCCGAGTCGTTCGTCTCGGGGGTGCCGAAGCTCGATGGCTCGTCCGTCCGGGGCTTTCGCGAGATCTTCGAGTCCGACATGCTGCTCGTGCCGGACCCCCGGACGCTCGCGACGATCCCCTGGAACCCCGAGGCGGGAGGGACGGTCCGGTTCATCTGTGACGTCCGTATCGGCGGGACCAAGGAGCCGTACGACCACGATCCGCGGGGGGTCGCCCGGCGGACCGAGGCCGTCCTCGCCTCCGCCGGCTTCGACAAGTCGTTCTGGGGGCCGGAGATCGAGTTCTGGGTCTTCGACTCGGTGGAGCTGATCCCGTCGTACCAGGGCGTCCATGACGCGTGGGCCGGATCCGGCTACCTCGTCAACCACAGCGAGGCGCCGTGGCACCCCGGACCGATCGACGCGACGGTCCGCTTCAAGGAGGGCTACCACCGCACCCCGCCGGTCGACTCGCTGCTGCCGCTACGGGCGGAGATGTGCAACATCCTGGCCGACCAGTTCCACATCGTGATGGACGCCCACCATCACGAGGTCGCGACCGCGAGCCAGTCCGAGCTGAACGTGCGCTTCGACGAGCTCGTGCCGATGGCCGATCACATCCAGGACGTCCGGTACGTGATCAAGAACGTCGCCCGGCAGCACGGCAAGGTCGGGTGCCTCATGCCGAAGCCCGTCTACGGCGACAACGCGATCGGCATGCACACGAACCAGTCGCTCTGGTCGAAGGGCAAGAACACGTTCTACGACGAGAAGGACGCCTACGCCGAGGTCAGCCAGACCTGCCGCTACTACGTCGGCGGGCTGATGAAGCACTCGCGCGCGCTCTGCGGCATCACGAACCCGACGACGAACTCCTACCGACGGCTGGTGCCCGGCTACGAGGCGCCCGTCTTCATCGCCTGGAGCCGCGCGAACCGGTCGGCGTCGATCCGCATCCCGGCCTACTTCCGGGGCCGGATGGCCCCGAAGCGCGTGGAGTACCGTACTCCCGACTCCTCGGCGAACATCTACCTCACCGAGGCCGCGCTCGCGCTCGCGGGCCTCGATGGCATCAAGAAGAAGATCGAGCCGCCGGCGCCGGTCGACGAGAACATCTACAAGCTGACGCCGGCGCGCCGTCGCGAGCTCGAGATCGCGGAGCTCCCGGGCTCCCTCGGGGAGGCGCTCGACTGCCTCGCCTCCGACCACGACTTCCTGAAGCCGGCGTTCTCGGCGTCGCTGATCGAGACCTACCTCGAGCTCAAACGCCAGGAACAGCTGGAGCTCAGCCTGCGGCCTCATCCCTACGAGTTCTACAAGTACCTCGACGTGTAGGCGCGCCGGTCGACGTACCTCGGCCGGCGGTGGCGGGGCGGTCCGAAGCCTTTCGTGCCCCGGCCGCCTCGCCCGGGACGGCGCGGGGACGGATGACGGACGCGACGCTGTTCGTGGGCGGTCGGATCTTCACGGGGCGTCGCTACTGCGCCGCGCTGCTGGTCGAGGAGGGTGAGGTCGTTCTCGCCGGCACCGAGGCCGAGGCGCGCCGGGCGGCGGCCCCCGGCACCGAGGTGGTCCCGCTCGGGGGCGACCTCGTCGTCCCCGGTCTGATCGACGCCCACCTCCACGTCGCCGAGGTGACCCGCGCGCGCGAGGGGCTCGACGTGCGGGAGATCGGATCGGCGGCGGCGCTCGGTGAGGCGATCGGGCGCTGGGCGAGCGATCACCCCAACGGGCCGATCGAGGCGCGCGGGTGGGATCCCGAGCGGTTCCCCGGCGGCACCTGGCTCGACCGTCGAGATCTGGATCAGTTCGCGGCGGACCGCCCCCTCGTACTCGTCCACGTCAGCGGGCACGCGCTCGTCGCCAACTCGAGCGCGCTGCGCGCGGCCCGGATCGACCGCGCTACGCCGGACCCACCGGGGGGCCGCATCGGTCGAGGCAGTGATGGCGAGCCCGACGGCCGCCTGCTGGAGGCCGCGATCCCCTTCTTCGCCTCCCGGCGGCCGGCTCCCCCGGCGATCGATCCGGACGCGCTGGTCCGCACGCTGCGATCGGCCGCGGCCCTCGGTCTCACCACCGTCGGAGCGATGAACGCGGCGCCCGAGGAGGCCGTCGCCCTCCGGCGTCTCGCCGCCGAGGGCCGGTGGCCCGGACGCGTGCGGGTCTACCTCGACGGGCGACGCTGGCAAGAGTATTTCGAGGACCCGGGCGGACCGTCCGGCCCGGGGGGACTGTTCGAGGTCGTCGGCGCGAAGGCGTTCCTGGACGGGGCCTTCGGCCCGAGGACGGCGTGGCTGAGCGCGCCGTACTCGGACGAACCCTCGACGTCCGGCGGGGCGGTCGCATCGGCCGACACGCTGCGCGCCTGGATCCGGGAGATCACGGCCCGCGGGCTCGCGCCCGCCCTCCACGCGATCGGGGATGCGGCGGTCGCGCTCGCGCTCGACCTCCTCGAGGGCGTGACCGTCCGCCACCTGCGGCGCGCCCGCATCGAGCACGTGTCGCTGACGCCGCCGCTGTTGCTGCCGAAGCTGGCTCGCGCCCGGCCGGCGATCGTCGTCCAGCCCGGCTTCGTGTGGAGCGATGCGTGGCTGGGCCGCCGCCTGGGGCGCGATCGCGCGCGTTGGGCCTACGCCTTCCGCACCCTGAGCGAGCAGGGCCACCGGCTCGTCGGATCGAGCGACGCGCCGTACGACTCCTTCGATCCCTGGCGCGGGCTCCGGGCGGCCGTCCAGCGGACCGATCCGAGCGGTCGCTCGGCGAACCCGGATCCGGCCGAAGCCCTCGACGCGGAGGAGGCGCTGCGCCTCTACACGGCCAACGCCGGCGCGGTCTTCGGAGAGCCACGCCTGGGGTGGCTCGAGGCGGGATCCCCGGCCGACCTCGTACGCGTGCGCGCGCCGTCGCTCGACGCGGCGATCTCCACGGGGGCCCCCGTCGTCCGCGAGACGTGGATCGCGGGGACCCGTCTCGACGCCCCGGCCGACGCGACCGGCGCCCGAACCCGCTAAGCCCGCGGGCGGCTCGCTGGCCCGTGGCGGCCCCGGCCCCGGTCCCGGCCCAGCGGGAGTTCTCGCCGAGCATGAGGGTCGATGTGCTGATCTCCGACTGGCGCGCGGCGCTCGACCCCGAGCTGGGCGAGGAAGAGCGCGAGCGGGCCCTCTACGCCCGGGCCTGGGAGGCCTACCTCGAGGGCGACTACGGCTTCGGTCTGTGGTGCTGGCACGAGTGCGATCGACTGACCAACAACCTCAACGGTAACGTCCGGGAGGTGACGCGCATTCTCGGTCCCGGTCGGTACTTCGGCTTCTCCCATCGCCGGGCGGTCGCGGCCGCCGTGCCGGTCGAACGGATCTACCGTCCCCGCAAGGGCGACATGAGCACACCGCGGCCGGACGCGTTCGTCCTGCCCCACTACCAGGCGCTGTGTGTCTACCTCGTGCGCGCCGCGAGCGGGGATCCCAAGGCGAAGGCCCAGCTCGAGATCGCGCTCCTCGAGCTCGAGGAGCGTCGACGGGCCGATCCGTTCCTGCGCCATTTCGAAACCTTCCGGGAGCTCTTGGCGCGATCGCCGTCGACCCCGGCTCCCGCCCCGACCGTCGCGCCGCCGGACCCGGGCCCCGATCGCGCGGCGCCCCCGCGTCGCAGGACGCGCCGTCCGCGCGCGACGAGTTGACGCCGGGCTCCGAAGGTTCCTATAGAGGCTCCGCCTCGACCGCCCCGACGAGGGACCAACGTGCGAGCGATCGTGCTGGGGGGCGGGGGGCTCACCGGCCGCTGCGCCGTACGCGACCTCGCCGTCGGAGGTGTCTTCGACGAGGTCGTCGCGGCGGACCTCGACCCCGAGCTGGCGCGGGCCGCGGCGCACGCCGCCGGGGAGCGGGCGAGGGCGACCGGACTCGACGTGCGCCAGCGCGGCGAGCTGGTCACGCTCCTGCGGGGCGCGGACGTGGTCGTCAACGCGGTCCAGTACGGGTTCAACCTCACCGTGATGGAGGCGGCGCTCGAGGCGAACGTGCCGTACCTCGACTTCGGCGGCCTGTTCCACATGACCCGGCGCCAGCTCGCGCTGGACGGAACCTTCCGCCGGGCCGGCGTGCTCGCGATCCCGGGGCTCGGGCAGGTGCCGGGCATCTCCAACGTGCTCGCCATGGAGGCCTGCCGCGATCTCGACCGTGTCGACTCGATCGTCATCCGGGACGGTTGGCGGGACCTCACGGTCGGCGGACCCGAGCTCGCCTTCACCTGGTCGCCGAGCACGTTTCTGGACGAGATGGTGCTGCCGGCCGTGGTCTTCGAGGGCGGTGCCTACCGCGAGCATCCGCCGATGAGCGGCGCCGAGGAGTTCGATTTCGCTCCGCCCGTGGGCCGGACCCGGGTCTACCGGACCCTGCACTCGGAGCCCGCGACGCTGCCCGAGAGCCTGCGGGACAAGCGGCTCGCGCACTGCGAGTGGAAGGAGGGCGGCCCCGGCATCGAGGTGCTCCGCACGATGGCCCTGCTCGGGCTCGGGTCGGATCGCCCGCTCGAAGTGCGGGGCCAGGCGGTCGTGCCGAAGGAGTTCACGCTCGCCCTGGTCAAGCGCGAGAAGCTGCTCGGCGTGCCCGAGGACGTCCGCGTCGTCGACTGGGAGGTCTGCGACATCGAGATCCACGGGTCGAAGGGAGAGGCCCCGGTGGTCCGCCACGCCATCGCCCGATTCCCAGCGCGCCCGGACTGGCACCTGACGGCGACCGAGTACGCAGTCGGGGTCGCCGGCGCGATCGGCGCGGAGCTGATCGCGACCGAGCGGATCCGCGAGGTCGGCGTGGTGCCGCCCGAGCGGTGCGTGCCGGCCGGGGAGTTCCGCGCCGCGCTCGCGGGTCGGTCGATCGAGACCGCGATCGTCCCCCCCGAGGACCCGCTGCCGCCGGTCGGCTGACGGGGCGGCCGGCGGCGCGTCCGAGCCCGCCGCGCGCCCGCGCGGCCGTACCATTCCAAATAGCCCGAGCCCCATCGAGAGCGGATGCCGGGCTACAAGCGGCCGTGCCGCTTCTGCGGCAACCTCGTCGACGAGGACTCCAAGGTCTGCCCGTTCTGCTCGCGCGCCCACCCGCTCCAGATGGTCTGCCCCTACTGCGTCGCGCCGATCCAGGCGGGCTGGACCACCTGCAACACCTGCGGCAAGCCCCTCTCGATCGCCTGCCCGCGATGCGGCGCCGCCGTCGGGCCCGACTCCGACGTATGCGAAAAGTGCCATGCGGTGGTCCGCTACCGCTGCCCGTCCTGCGACGCCGTCGTAGCACCCGGCGCGAAACGCTGCGAGCGCTGCGGCACGAAGCTCAAGGATTTCTGGAAGCAGAAGGGTCTCTGAGGCCGGCCCGAACCTGAGCCGACCGCGGTGGGTTTAAACCGAGAAACCCCTTTCGAGCGCGGGGGTCCGATGGCGCTCCTCGAGTACCCGAGGAACGTCGACGACCTCAGCGGCGACAAGGGCTTCCAGTGGCGGTTCCACTGCGATCTCTGCGGGTCTGGCTACGACTCCACGTTCATCCCCTCCAAGAGCCAGGCCTCGTCGCGCCGGCTCGGCTTCCTGAGCGGCGGCCTCTCCGCGATTAGCGGGATGGCCGGCAGCGGTGGCAGCGGTCTTTCCAGCGCCAGCTCGATGGCCGGCACCGCGAGCCAGTTCCGCGGCATGTCGGCGGACTGGCACAAGGAGCACGACAACGCCTTCCAGCAGGCCGTCAACGAGGCCAAGCCGCACTTCCAGAAGTGTCCGAGGTGTAACCAGCTCGTCTGCTCCGCCGACTGGAACAACGAGGCCGGTCTGTGCACCCACGACGCGCCGAGCCTGGCCGCGGAGACCCAGGCGGCGAAGGCCCAGGTCCGCGTCGAGCAGATGCAGGCCCAGGTGCGCAGCCAGAGCCAGTTCGACGGCGACACCTCGGACCGCTCCACGATCTGTCCGAAATGCGGCAAGCCGTCCGGCGCGGGCAAGTTCTGCAACAACTGTGGCGCTCCGCTCGGGTTCCGCGAGTGCCCCAGTTGCCACCATCAGAACCCGCCGACCGTCAACTTCTGCGGGGACTGCGGCGCGAAGCTCGGGTGACCCGACCCCTCCGATGTGCCAGCACTGCGCCGGGGAAGCGAGCTGCTCCCACCCGGACTGTGCCCCCTCCCCCTCGGCCTGCGCCTGCGCGCGCGCCGGCGCCGGGCGCTGCCCGACGTGCGGGCATCCCTGCCTGCCCTGGTACTTCGGCCTGGGCCTCGTCGGCGCCCCTCCCGCGGTGAACGACTTCCTCGGGGGGGCCGGTTCGGAGAGCCCCGGCTTCGACGGATACCCGGCCAGCCGGTCGGCCCTCCTGGCGGCGGCCCGGGAGGAGTTCGCCGACATGGAGGAAGCGCCGACGGCGGCGCTCGCGTGGCTGGACACCCACCTGCCGGACCGGAGCTACCAGGACCGGGGCGACGTCCTGGTCGCCCTGACGCCGGAGATCCGGGGTCCCGAGCTCGTCCCGCCGCGCTGGCGTTCGAGCGCGGGTCCTTCCGCGCTGCCGTTCGGCGTCCGCCTCGTCGTGCCGACCGGCCAGGTGGCGGTGCTGGTGAGCCGGGAGGGAGCGCCGCTCGATGCGTTCGGGCCCGGCGAGCACGTCCTGACGACGGCGACCGCGCCCCACGCGGCCGCGGGCTCGCGGCCCCCGGCCGCGGGCTTCGACCGCACGGTGCTCGACACCCGGGCGGTCTTTTACACGACGGGCCCGCAGACCGGCACGCTGTCCGTTCGAGCCCGCTCCCCGTCCGGCCCCCCGGCCCCGATCCGTGCCTCCATCCGCTTCTCGATCCAGGACCCGGTCCGATTCGAGGCGGCGATCAGCCGTCGCCTCAGCGACAGCGCCCCAACGGACACGGTGCTGAGCATGGTGGCGGGCCCGGCGCTCGAGCGCGCGATGGCCGCCCCGGCGGGCGACCCCTCGTTCGTGGAAGGGACGATCCGACAGGCGCTGGAGGCGGCCGGCCTCGTCCCGGCCGACATCACGGTCGGCGCGACCGGCCCGGGGGCCGGGTTTCCCTCCGACGTGCTCGCCCGGCTGCCACCCGAGCAGCGCGCGCTCGTGGAGGCGCGCCTGCAGGAGTCGATGCGCCGTCGAGCGGCGGCCGGCGCGGGCGGCCCACCGAACCCGAGCCCGTCGGCGGGTCCGGTCGCGCCGCCGGCGCCGGCCGGCGTCCCCCCGGGGCCAGTGCGCTGCTCCGCCTGCTCGGCGCCCAATCCCTCGACCGTGAGGTTCTGCGGAAACTGCGGCAAACCTCTCCCTCCCGCGCAGAATTGCCCCGCCTGCGGGGCGCCATCACGGCCGGGGGTGAAGTTCTGCGGGAACTGCGGAGCGCCGGTCCGCTGACGGGGTTCCGCCGCTTCCGAGCTAAAATTATATAGGGCACTCGGGGTCGGAACCGCGCCCCAAGATGCGTGAGTTATGGCGGATATGGAACCCGCCCCGCTGCCCCGTCTCCCGGACCCGGGCGACGGCCGAACGGTCCGCCTGCCGGGGCTCGATCACCCTTCGCTGAGCCATCTCGCGGCGGCCGAGTCCGAGGCGGAGACCCCGACGCATCCTCCGGCGGAGCCGGCGCACAAGGGCCCGGCCGAGCCGGCGGGGGAAGAGAAGAAGGAGCCGAGGGAGGGCGCGAAGTCGGAAGCGAAGGAGGCCCCCGCGGAGCCCGAGGCCCTCCCGATCCCGATCGCGCGGCTCGTGCCGAAGCTGAAGACCAGCGCCAAGCTGTTCGCGGAGGGCAAGAAGTACATCCCGAACGCGTCGAGCTCGCTGATACGCGTCGCTTCCTACGACCCCTGCCCGCCGTTCATCTCCGCCGGCAAGGGCGCCCGCATCTGGGACGAGGACGGCAACGAGTACCTCGACTTCAACCTCGGCTACGGCTGTCTCATCAACGGGCACGCCCCCAAGGAGCAGGTCAAGGCGGTCCAGGAGCGCGCCGAGCTCGGGCTCCACTTCGCGGCGCCCACCGCGCTTGAGATCGAGCTCGCGAAGATGTTCCGCAAGATGGTCCCGAACGCGGAGCGGGTCGCGTTCTGCTCGAACGGCTCGGACGCGACCATGAACGCGATCCGGATCGCGCGCGCGGTCACGGGGAAGGACGCGATCCTGAAGTTCGAGGGCCACTACCACGGCCAGCACGACCTCGCGTTGATCAGCGCGGAGGCGCCGCCGATGGTGGCCGGGCTCGACGAGTACCCCCGTCCGCTCCCGAACTCGGCCGGGATCCCGCCCGGGGTCACCGACTACGTGATGGTCGCCCCGTTCAACTCGATCGTCGCGTTCGAGCGGATGGTCCGTCGCTACCGCGACCGCCTCGCGGCCGTGATCTTGGAGCCGGTGATGGCGAACGCGGGCGTGATCCCGCCCGCCCCCGACTACCTCGCGCGCCTGGTCGAGGTCGCGCACCAGAACGACATGCTGGTGATCTTCGACGAGGTGTTCACCGGTTTCCGCGTCGCGCCGGGCGGCGCGCAGCAGCTGTACAAGGTCGAACCCGACATCTCCTGCTGGGCGAAGGCGCTCGGGGGCGGCGTCCCCGTCTCGGCCGTCTCGGGCAAGGCGGAGTACATGGACATGATCGCCCCCGGGCGGATCAGCTTCGGTGGCACGTACTTCGCGAACAACCTATCGATGGCCGGGACGCTCGCGAACCTGAAGATGCTCCACCGCGGCGGCGAAGACCTCTACGCGCGCTTCGCGAAGATGACCGAGAAGATGGAGAAGGGGATCGAGGAGGCCGCGCGGGACGCGAAGATCTCCGTCCTCGTCCAGTCGGTCAACGGGATGCTCCAGTTCTTCTTCACCAAGCGCAAGAAGATCACGAACTACCGCGAATCGCTCCAGATCGACTGGAACCTCTATCTGCGGCACCAGGAGCTTCTGCTCGACAAGGGAATCTACATCCACCCCGACAACTACGAGCGGATCACGTTCTCGAGCGCGCACACCGAGAAGGAGATCGACAAGTTCGTGGGCATCGTCCACGAGACGTTCAAGGAGCTCCGGACGCTCCCGCGGGACTACCTCGTTTAAGTCACGGGTCCGTGCGCAAAAGCGCGTCTACGGTGGCTTAATACAGGGAAGCGGTAACCCTCCCGAAATGCCGGGGTCGGCAGGTCCGCCGCCCCCCTGACGGAGGGAGGTCCGGGGGTTGGGGCGCAGTCCAAGCGATCTTCTGGTCTTCATCGCGAAACGCCTCGTCCAGCTCATCCCCGTTCTGATCGGCATCACCATCCTCACGTTCGTCTTCACGCACCTCTCGGCCGTCAACCCGTGCAACCAGTGGTACCCCCACGCCGACCCGGGCACGATCGCCGCGTGCAAGGCGTACTTCGCCCAGCCGCTCTACGTGCAGTACTGGCAGTACCTCACGAACCTCCTGCACGGGAACTGGGGCTACTCCTACCCCGGCGACCAGCCGGTCTACCCCGCGATCGCCGACGGGGTTCCGGCGACGCTCGAACTCGTCCTTGCCGCACTCTTCCATGATCGTCGTCGGGATTCCCCTCGGGGTCATCGCGGCCCAGTCGTCCGGCCGGATCCCGGACCACCTCGTCCGGATCTTCTACCTCTCGGGGTGGGCGACCCCGACGTACCTCGGCGCGGTCATCGCCGCGGTGTTCCTGGCGCCGTATCTCGGGCTCCCCTCCCACGGGGAGTACTCGACGAGCCCGCCGCCCTTCCCGCAGTACACCCACATGTCGGCCGTCGACGCGATGCTCGCCGGCAACTGGCCGTGGACCGCCGACGCGATCGAGCACCTGATCCTCCCGGCCACGGTCCTCGCGTTCATCAACATGGGGATCGCGACGCGGA
>DASPVQ010000015.1 GCA_035622275.1 Thermoplasmata archaeon
CCGCCTCCTTCTCGGCGGCGGCCTCGCCCGCTTCGAGTCGCCGAGCGCGTTCCGCCTCGGCCTCCGTGCCGACCGCCTTCACGGTAGCCTCGGATTCGTCGCGCGCCCGGCGCACAGCGTCCTCGGCCTCACCGCGCGCCGCGCGAAGCTTCAGCTCCCACTCGCTCTCGACGGCCTTGACGCGGCGGAGCGCCTCGACCGTCGCGACGTCGGAAGGGGCCGCGGCGGCCGCCGTGGTGGGGGTATCGGTCACAGTCCCCCGCCGCCGGTGAGCCGGACGACCAGCACCAGGAAGACGACGAGGGCGGCGACCTTCCAGAGCACGCTCAGCTGGAGGAGGAGCGCGAACCGTCGGACGGACGGGCTAAGCGGCAGCGACACCCTCGCCCTCCTGCTCCAGTTTGCGCTTGACCGTCTTCAGCATGCTGAACGAGTCGCGCTCCATCTCGTCGAAGCGGAACTTGATGTACCGCACGATCCCGTCGAGCCGGGGGATCAGCACGTTCTCGATCGCGCTCGCGCGGCGCTTCGTTTTCTCGATCTCGCGCAGGAGCCGGCGCAGGGCGTTCTCCTTCTCCGCGATCTCCAGGACGACGTCGTAGATCTCCTGGAACCGACGGACCGCCTCGCCGATCGAGGTCGGCAGGTCGAGCAGCGAGATCGTCGGGAGCGGCTGATAGTTCCCGCCGTCGACCCGCGGGGTCCGCACCCCCATCACGTTCTTCGTCCCGACCGCGACCGCCGGCACGTCGGGCAGCAACATCGAGATGTTCTCGAGGCGGGTCGGCCCCTCGGTCGTCTCGGCGAGGCGGATCGCCTCGTAGCCCTGGGCGATCCGCGAGCGGAGGTCCCCCCGCAGGCGCATCGCCTCCTTCGAGATGCGGAAGAACTCGGCGATCAGCGCCGTCCGCTTGAGCTTGAGCAGGTTGAGCCCGCGCTTCGCGACGACGATCCGCCGCCGGGTACGCAGCAGTTCGAGCCGTGTCGGCCGTACGTTCTCGACCGCCACGGGACGCTCCCGCCCTACACGCCGGCGACCGGGGGGTGCGCGCGGTACTGCTGGAGGAACTCCGGGCGGATCCGCTTGAGCTCGGAGTCCGGGAAGTCCGACAGGATGTCCCAGGCGATCTTCAGGCTCTCGTCGATCGTCCGGTCCTCGTCCGGCCGCTGCGTGACGAACTCGCGCTCGAAGCGGTCGGCGACCTTGAGGTAGAGCCGGTCGACCGCGCTGAGCGCCTCCTCGCCGACGATCGCGGACAGCGCGCGCTGGTCCTTGCCGGTGGCGTAGGCCGCGAACAGCTGGTCAGAGACGCCGCGGTGATCGTCGCGCGTCCGGTCCTTGCCGATCCCCTGGCCCATCAGCCGCGATAGGCTGGGCAGGATGTCGATCGGGGGGTAGATCCCCTTGCGCTGGAGGTCCCGGCTGAGGTACATCTGGCCCTCGGTGATGTAGCCGGTGAGGTCCGGGATCGGGTGCGTGACGTCGTCGGCCGGCATCGTCAGGATCGGGAGCTGGGTGATCGAGCCCTTGCGGCCGTGGATCTTGCCGTCCCGCTCGTAGATCGTCGCGAGGTCGGTGTAGAGGTAGCCCGGGTACCCCCGGCGGCCCGGCACCTCCTCCCGGGCGGCCGAGACCTCGCGGAGCGCCTCGCAGTAGCTCGTCATGTCGGTGAGGACGACGAGCACGTGGAGGTCCTCCTCGTAGGCGAGGTACTCCGCGGCGGTGAGCGCCATCCGCGGGGTGACGACCCGCTCCATCGACGGATCGCTCGAGAGGTTGAGGAACGCGACCGTCCGCTCGAGCGCGCCGGTGGTCTCGAACTCCTTGAGGAAGTAGTTCGCCTCCTCGCTAGTGATCCCCATCGCCGCGAAGACGACGGCGAACCCCTCGCTGGAGTTCCGGAGCTTCGCCTGACGGACGATCTGGGCCGCCACCTGGTTGTGGGGCAGGCCGGCGCCCGAGAACAGCGGAAGCTTCTGGCCGCGGACGAGCGTGTTGTTGACGTCGATCGTCGAGATGCCGGTCTGGATGAACTCGCTCGGCTCCTCGCGCGAGTACGGGTTCATCGCGTTCCCGACGATCTCGAGCTCCGTCTGGCTGACGATCTTCGGCCCGCCGTCGCGGGGTTCGCCGAGCCCGTTGAAGACGCGGCCGAGCAGCTCGTCCGAGACGGGGAGGGTCGCGACCTCGCCGAGGAACTTCACGCTCGTCGCCTCGATGTTCATCCCCATCGTCGGGCCGAACACCTGCACGATCGCGAGGCCCTTGCGCGAGTCGAGCACCTGGCCCTGCCGGCGCTCACCGCTCGGGAGGCTGATCTCGACGATCTCGCCGTACGCCGCGTTCGAGACGTCGCGCACGAAGAGCAGCGGTCCCGTCACGCGGTCGACCGTTCGGTAGTCGACCGGCACGTCGGCCGCGGAGGACGGGGGCGCCGCGCCCTTGACCGCCATCGCTACGAGCCTCCCGCCGCGGCGAGCTGGCCCACGGCCTCGCCCATTTCTAGCTCGAGCTGGTCGAACTGCTGGGCGAGCTCCGCCTCGGGGATCCACTTCATCCGGGAGAGCTTCGTGCGGACCGGGAGCTTCTGCATCTGCGCCACGGTCGCGCCCTTGCCGATCGCCTCCTGCTCCCGCTCGCCGAAGGAGAGGATCGCGCGGAGCATCCGGTACTGCTTCTGGATCGACGAATAGGTGTCGACGTCGTCGTAGGCGCTCTGCTGGAGGTAGTCCTCGCGCAGCATGCGCGCGAGGTCGAGGATCGCCTTCTCCCGTTCGGGCAGCGCGTCCACGCCGACGAGCTGGACGATCTCCTGGAGCTCCGCCTCCTTCTGGAGGACCTCGAGCGCCCTCTGCCGGAGCGGCACGAACTCCTTCGCGAGGTTCGCGGCGAACCACGCGGCGAGGTCGTTGACGTAGAGCGAGTAGCTCTGCAGCCAGTTGATCGAGGGGAAGTGCCGGCGCGAGGCGAGCGACGCGTCGAGCGCCCAGAAGACCCGCGCGACCCGGAGCGTGTTCTGGCTCACCGGCTCAGAGGTGTCCCCGCCGGCCGGGGAGACGGCCCCGACGACCGTGACCGAGCCCGGGCGCTGGTCGGGGGAGAGCGTGATGACCCGCCCCGCCCGCTCGTAGAACTCGGCGATCCGCCGGCCGAGGTACGCCGGATACCCCTCCTCTCCCGGCATCTCCTCGAGGCGGCCGGAGATCTCGCGCATCGCCTCCGCCCACCGGCTCGTCGAGTCGGCCATCAGCGCGACGTCGTAGCCCATGTCGCGGTAGTACTCCGCGATCGTGATCCCCGTGTACACGCTCGCCTCCCGGGCGGCGACCGGCATGTTCGAGGTGTTGGCGATCATCACCGTCCGCTCCATCAGCGGGCGCTTGCTCTTCGGGTCGACGAGCGTCGGGAACAGCGTGAGCATCTCGGTCATCTCGTTGCCCCGTTCGCCGCAGCCGACGTAGACGACGATGTCCGAGTCCGCCCACTTCGCGAGCTGCTGCTGGATGACCGTCTTCCCGCTCCCGAACGGTCCCGGCACGCACGCCGTCCCTCCCTTCGCCACCGGGAAGAACGAATCGACCACGCGCTGGCCGGTCACGAGCGGAATGCCCGGTGCGAGCTTCTGCTGGACGGGGCGCGGGATCCGGACGACCCAGCGGTGGCTCAGGTAGAGGGGTCGGGCACCGGACGCGGTCGTGAGCGCGCCGATCGGTTCGCGGATCGTGTAGGTGCCGCTCGCGAGCTTGCTGATCGTCCCCTCGACGCCGGGCGGGACGAGGATCTTGTGCAGGATGAGGGGTGTCTCCTGGACGGTGCCGAGGATGCTGCCCGCGGCGACGGCGTCCCCGGGCTGGGCGCCCGCCGTGAACGCCCACGTCGCCTTCTCGTCGAGCGGCGGCGCGACGAATCCGCGGGTGATGAAGTCCCCGAGGCTCTTCTGGATCACATCGAGCGGACGTTGGACGCCGTCGTAGATCGACTTGAGCAGACCCGGCCCGAGCTCGACCGAGAGCGCCTGGCCCGTGTTCTCGACCGGATCGCCCGGGCGGATGCCGGTCGTGTCCTCGTACACCTGGACCGTGGCGGTGCCTCCGACCAGCCGGATGATCTCGCCGACCAGGCCCATCGATCCGACACGCACGACGTCGAACATCTTGGCGCCCTCGAGGCCGTCGGCGAGGACGACCGGACCCGTGACGCGTCCGACGACCCCCATCGACGTCGCTCCTAGTTCGTCACCGCGAGGGTGACGCCGAGCACGCGCTTGGCGAGCGCGCTCAGGCTTTCGACCTCGTAGTCCCCGCTCGGGGTCGGGACGAAGACGACCAGCGGCGCGAGCGAGGCGTCCGCGTGCGCACGCTGCAGCTCGGACAGGCGGGGACGTATCGACTGGCTCGCGATCACCAGGTTGAACCGCCCATCGCCCATCACGCGCTGGAACTCGCTGACCGCGTTGTCGGGACGGACCTCGACCACGTCCTTGAGGCCGATCAGGCGAAATCCGATGGCGAGCTCGCGCTCCCCGAGCACGACGGTGCGCCCTCCTCCGGTCGGCGTATCGGGCACGGCGCCTCTGGCGGGGCCGCCGGCTATTTAACGGCTGCTCGGGCGGCGATGCGGTCGACGCTCTCGGAGCCGTACGCGGGCCGACCGGACCCGACGTCGCGCAGGACCGGAGCGGTCCGCCCGCTCACTTGTAGGTCGAGTGGTGGACGTGGCCCTCTTCGTCGGTGATCAGGATGCACTCACCCTCGCACTCGAAGAGGCACGCTTCGCAGACGATGCACTCCGGGCCGAGGACCGCGAGCGACTTCTCGCCGCGGAACTGGAACTTTGCTGCGACCGTCGGATCGTCCACCACGTCGGGCACCTGGTCCCGGGGACGGAGTTCGAAGACGTTGACGGGACAGACGTCCTTGCAGTGCGAGCAGCCGGTGCACTTCGCGATGTCGATGTCGACCTGGACCATGGCGACCGGACCGCAGAGGAGCGGCCCGGGCTCTTAGCCGTTCCCCGGCGGCGGACCCCCACTCGGTGCGGCGGAGGGGGTGCCGGGTCCGGCGGGCGGGCTCGACGGGGTCGGAGGGCGCGGCCGGCGCGAGAGTACCAGGACCACGACCGCGATCACGACGAGGACCCCGATCGCGATCCCGACCTCGAGCGCGAGCGAGAGCGGCATCGAGCCGGACGGCGACGGGCTCGATCCGACGGTCATCGTTCCGATCATCCCACTGGAGAAATGGATCAGGCAGACGAACTCGTAGGTCCCCGGCGCGGGCGCGCTGAAGTTCGCGAAGTACGGCTCGCCGACGGTCGAGCCGAGCGTCAGGTTCACGATCGGCGGGTGGGCGGTGAAGTAGGCGTTGAGCTCGCTCGCGGAGTCGCCGGACGGGATCGTCCGGTTCGCGACGGGCGAGAGCGTGAAGGTGTGCGCGAAGTCCGCGAGCTGGGTCACGATGAGGTGCACGAAGGCGCCCGGGGGAACGGTGAAGGCGTCCGGGGAGAACGAGAGGCTGGAGGTCGCGCTGACGTTCACGAACACCGCCGCGTCGGTCGCCGTCGAGGTCCCCGCCGCGGGGGCGGCGACGGCGAGCGGGCCCCCGAGCGCGAAGGCGAGGAGGAGAGCGACGCCGAGGCCCGCCGCGAACGCCGGCCCGCCTCGTCCGCGGGGTCGGGGGCTCATGGCGGCCCCACGCGAAGCCCGGGTTAAGAATCCGGAACGCCGTTCCCTCGCCTGGGAATCGTCGACCCACGAAGCGGCAGCCGTTAACGGGACCCGGCGGTTCCGTCCGCGAGCGCGATCGTGGGGGAGATCCGACTCGGGACGAGCGGCTGGGACTATCCGGAGTGGGTCGGGCGCGTCTACCCGCCGCACGGCGCGTCGGACCGGCTGCGCTACTACGCGGGCCTGTTTCCGATCGTCGAGGTCAACTCGACGTTCTACCGCCTGCCGCTCGTCTCCGTCGCGGGGTCGTGGGTCCGTCGCACGCCCGCCGGCTTCCGCTTCGCGGCGAAGTTCCCGCAGACGATCACCCACGACCTGCGCCTGGTCGGCACCGACGAGGAGCTCGCCCGCTTCCTCGCGGTCCTCCGGCCGATCCGGGAGGCCGGCAAGTTCGCGGTCGCGCTCCTCCAGCTTCCGCCCTCGCTCCCGTTCGAGCCGGGCACCGTGCGCACGTTCTACCAGTCGCTGCCCCGCGATCTGCCGGTCGCGGTCGAGTTCCGGGAGCGCTCGTGGCTGGTGCCCGAGTCGTACCGGCTCCTCGAGGAGTTCGGGCTCGCCTACGTCGTGATCGACGGGCCGCACCTGCCCATCGACCTGCGGGTGACCGCGCCGTTCGCCTACGTGCGCTGGCACGGCCACGGCAGCCCGACGTGGTACGACTACACCTACTCGGAGGCCGAGGTCGCCGCCTGGGTCCCGCGGGTGCGCACGCTCGCCGAACGGGCGGAGGTCGTCTACGGGTTCTTCAACAACCACTTCCGCGGCGACGCGGCGGTGAACGCCCGCTCGCTCGGCGAGCTGCTGGGGCTCCCCCCACCTCCGGGGAGCTCGCGACTCGACCCGTAGTCGCACCGCGGCCGGCGCGCGCCGCCTCCCCCACCGAGGGATGACCACCGGCCGATGGCGCGCGCCATCCGGCGCGTTCTCTCGGGATGTCGGGCGCTGGAAACGCTTCGTTCCCGGCCCTGTTTCAACGTCTCCCGAGCCGCCGCTTTAGAGCGCACCGGCCCCTCGGTCGAAGCGGTGGCTTCGATGGCGTACGCGGTCGAGATCGAGCCGGCGCTCGCGCCGGAGGACGCCGAGCCGTTCGCGCTCCCCGGGCGCGACGCACCGGCGATGCCCCGGCCGATCCCGGACGCCCCGCTCCCACGGATCCGCCTCGCGCCGCGGCCCCGGCGATCGCGCTCGCCGGCGATCCTTCCGCGCGAGCCCGCGCTGTTCCCCTGGCTCGCCCGACGGTTCGCACCGGGCGAGGCGACGGTCTGGACCGGCCCGCGGACCGCGCTCGAACCGATCCTCGAGCTCCTGTATGCGGGGAGCGCGCGCGCCCGCGGCCGGATCTCGCTGCTCGAGGGGGCGAACCGCTTCCATCCGTACCGCGTCGGCGAGCTCGGGCGGTCGCTGGGGGTCGACGCGACCGAGACGCTCCGGCGGATCCGCCTTGCCCGCGCGTTCACGGCCTACCAGATGGTCGCGCTCGTCGACGGCTGGGCCGCCGAGGTGCGCCGGCACCGGCCGACGCTCCTGGTCGCCCACGAGCTCCCCGCGCTCTTTGCCGCGGACGAGGTCCCCGACGACGAGCGCGTGGCGCTCCTGCGCCACGTCGCCCGGGTCCTGCGCGCGCTCGCCGACCGTGTCCGCGCGCCGCTCCTCGTCACGCTCGCCCCGGGCGGCCTCGCCCGGTTCCCCGGCCTCGCCGAGGAGGGTCCGCGCTGGTGCGACTACCTCTCGTTCGTCCGCGGGCCGTCGACCGTGCGCGTGCACGCGCTGCGCGACGACGGCCGCCTCACGCTCATCCCGCGGGCCGGGGGCCAGCGCGGCATCGAGGAGTTCGGGAGCCCGTCCAACGAGGAGGTGATCGCGTGGGGCGCACCGCCCCGACGTACCGCCAGGCGCTCGAGGAGCGGATGAAGCGCTGGGACGAGTTCGCCCGTCTCCTCACGACGCCGGAGGAGCGCGCGGCGTTCGAGACGCTGCGCACCGGCGCCCGACGCTACGCCGCCCAGGCGACGTACGTCGGGAGCCCGGACCTCCTAGAGTCGATCCTCCTCTCCGTCCTCCTGGACCTCGCGCGCCGGCTCCCCGCGGAGCCGCCGGCCCGGGCGCTGCCCCGCTGACCGTGGGGAGCGCGGCGCCGGACGGCTGGCTGCTCGACATCACCGAGAGCGACGACGGCCGCTCGGTCGTGCTCTGGGTCAAGGAGCGCGCGACGGCGCGGGTCCGGCGCACCGCGGTCGAGTTCCGCCCGCCGTTCCTCGTCGCCGGCGCCCGGGCCGACCTCGCCGCGCTCGAGCGCCGCCTCGCCCCCGAGGCGTCCGTCGCCCGGATCGAGCGGCGGGTGCTCGCGCCGTCCCTCTACGACCGGCGGCCGCGCACGGTCCTCGCGCTGACCCCGGCGCGCCACCCGCTGCGGCGCGCCCTCGCGCGCACGGTCGACGCGCTCGGAGGGTTCGAGCGCTACCGCCTCTACGACGTCGACCTCGGGGCGCCGCAGCTCTACCACCTCGGGCACGACCTCTACCCGTTCGCCCCGGTCGTCGGCCAGGGCGCGGACCTCCGTGCGACCGAGCCCGCCGAGACGATCGACTACCCGACGCCCCCCTTGCGCGTCGCGCGGTTGGAGGTCCGCCTCGCCGGGACGCGACGGGGCCGCCTGCCGCCGGCCGACGCGCGGATCGGCGCGATCCGGCTCGGGGAGGTGACGATCGAGGGGAACGAGGGGGCCATCCTGCGCGCGCTCGTCGACGAGCTCGCGCGCAGCGACCCCGATGTCCTCCTCACCGGGGGCGGGGACGCCTTCGACCTGCCGTGGCTCTACCGACGGGCGAGCGCCGTCGGCCTCGGGCCCGAGGAGTTCGGTCTCGGCCGGGAGCGCGCGTCGTTCCGCCCGTCCCGCGGGGCGCGCACGTTCGAGTCGTACGGCCGGGTCTACCACCGCGCGGCCGCCTACCCGGTGCCGGGCCGCTTCCACCTCGATCGGGAGAACTCGTTCCTGTACGACGACACCGAGATCCCGGGCCTCGTCGACGCGGCGCGGCTCTCGCGCCTGTCCCTTTCGACGGTCGTCCGCCAGTCGCCGGGGACCTGCTTCACCGCGATGGAGATGGCCCATGCCCTCGCCCTCGGTGCCCACGTCCCGTGGAAGAAGAACCGGCCCGAGATGTTCCGGCGCGGCGACCACCTGGTGAACGCCGATCGCGGCGGGGTGATCTTCCTGCCGCCGGTCGGGGTGTTCGACCGGATCGACGAGTTCGACTTCGCGAGCCTCTACCCGTCGATCATGGTGCGGAACAACCTGTCCGCGGAAACGCTCGAGTGCCGGTGCTGCCCGGCGAGCCCGATCCGCGCCCCCGGGCTCGGCTACCGCTCGTGCGTGCGCCGGGTCGGCCTGATCCCCCGGACGCTCGCGCCGCTGCTCGCGCGCCGTCACGCCTACAAGGCGGCGATGAAGCGGCCCGGGACGCCCCCCGAGGAGGTCGTGCGCCTGAAGCGGCGGGTCAAGATGCTCAAGTGGATCCTCGTCACCGCCTTCGGCTACCAGGGCTATCGCAACGCCCGCTTCGGGCGGATCGAGTGCCACGAGGCGATCAACGCCTACGCGCGGCGCCTGCTCGCCGACCTCGTGCCGGCCGCGGAGGCCGCCGGCTACCGCGTCGTCCACGGGATCGTCGACTCGCTCTGGCTGAGGCCGCTCGTTCCGGACCGGTGCCCGGACCCGGAGGCGTTCGCGCGGGCGATGAGCGAGCGCTTCGACCTGCCGCTCGGCTACGAGGGTCGGTACCGGTGGATCGTCTTCCTGCCCGCGACGACGCACGGGCTGGGCGTGCCGAACCGCTACTACGGGCTCTACGAGCACGGGGAGTTCAAGCTCCGCGGGATCGGCTCGCGCCGGCACGACACCCCGCTGCTCCTGCGCCGCTTCGAGGGGGAGGTGCTGAGCCTCTTCCGCGGGGCCCGGGACGCCGCGGGCGTGCGCGCGCTCCTCCCCCGGGCGCTCGCCCGGGCGGACCTGTTCGCCGAGCGCGTGCGCGACGGCGCCTGGCCGGTCGACGAGCTCGTGATCGCCCACCGGCTCGGCCAGGCACCGGAGGCGTTCGTGACGTTCACCGACAGCGTCGCGGCGCTCCGCCAGCTCGCCGAGGCCGGGGCACCGCGCGGGGCCGGCGAGACCGTGCGCTACGTCGTCCTCGACCGGACGAGCCGTTCGTTCCGCGCGCGCGTGCGGATCGTCGAGGCGCTCACCGGCGACGAGCGCTACGACCGGGACGCCTACCTCGAGCTCCTCGCGCGGTCGGCGGAGACGCTCCTCGCGCCGCTCGGCGTCGATCGGGAGGATCTCCTCGCGCGCTGGGGGGTCGCCCCGCCGCCCGAGCGCGAGCCGTACCGGTCCCCCGAGGCGATCGAGCAGGGCGCCCTCGACGCCTCGTGAGCGGGGCGCGGGAGCGGGGACCTTTTAGCCCCCGCCGTGTCGTTCGAGCATGGCCGCGACGCGACGAGCCCGCGCCCCCCGACCGACCGGGCGCGGGCGCCGACGGCCCGGGACACGGGCGGCCCCGAGCCCCGCGCGCCGGGCCGCGGCGATCCGCGCGAGCGTCGCCCGCGGACGGCTCGACGACCTCACGCCGCTCCTCGCCGCCCTCAGCGATCCGACCGCGGGCGTCCGCCAGACGGCGGCGATCGCCCTCGGGATCCTGAAGGACCCGCGGGCGCGCAGCACGGTGTCGACCGCGCTCAGCGACCCGGATCCCGCCGTGCGCGCGTGCGCTGCCGAGGCGCTCGGGGCGATCGGCCGGGCGGAGAGCCGGGAGGTGCTCGAGCAAGCGCTCGACGACCCCGTCGCGCACGTCCGGGCGCGAGCGGCCGGTGCGCTGAGGGCCCTCGCCGACGCCCGGAGCGCCGGCGCGCTCGCCGCTCGCGTGGGGGACCCCTCGGTCGAGGTCCGCCAGACGATCGCCATTGCGCTCGGGGGCCTCGAGGGGCCCGAGGCCGAGGCTGGCCTGCGCGGGCTGCTCGCCGATCCGGCCGACCGGGTCCGCCGCGAGGCCGTGCTCGGCCTCGGACGACGTCGCGGCGAGGAGGTCGCGCGGTCGATCCGCCCGTTCCTATCCGATCCGGCCCGCCGGGTGCGCGCCGCCGCGGCGGTCGTCCTGGGCCGTCACCGCGACCGCGACAGCGTGCCCGCCCTGCTCACGCGACTCGCGCAGCCCGAGACCTGGGAGAAGCCGGCCGTCCTGGTCGCCCTCGGTCGCATCGGCGATCCGTCGGCCGGGGCGGCGCTCGTCGCGGCCGCGGACCACCCGGCGCCGTGGGTCCGGGTCTGCGCGGTCCACGCGCTGGGTGAGCTCGGAGGCGAGGCCGCGGGCCGGGTCGCACGCGCCCACGCCCGGGATCCGGCCTGGTCGGTGCGCGGGGCGTGTGCGCTCGCCCTCGGAGCGGTCGGGGGGCCGGACGACCTGGCCCTCCTGCTCGAGCTGCTGCGCGACGAGAACCCCTGGCCCCGTCGCGGCGCGATCTACGCGATCGGCCGGCTCGGGCTCCAGGAGGCCGCGCCGCGGATCCGCGACGAGCTCGCCGACCCGGCGGCCGAGGTCACGCTCGCCGCGATCTGGGCGCTGGGCCGGCTCGGCGACGACGGTGCCCGCGAGGCCCTCGTCCGGCGACTGGTCCAGTGGCGCGCGGCCGCCGGCCCGGGACGGCCAGCGGCGGCCGACTCCGCCGGTGGCCTCGTCTCCGACGCCGAGAGCCGTCTGTTCGACGCCGCGGTGCAGGCGCTCGGGCGGATCGCGATCGGCGCGGACGACCTCTACGTCGCGCGGGCCCTGCGCGACGCGCGCGGGGCGCTCAGCGAGGAGGACCTCGACCGGGTCGCCCGCCTGCCGCTCCCCGAGCTCGGGGTCGACGCGGCGCCTCCGACCTTGCGGGCGCTCTTCGACGCCGCCCTCCCCGGCTCGATCGCGGACGACGAGTCCCCATGATCCGGGACTTCCGGGCCTCCGACGCGTCCGACCTGTTGCGCCTGTTGCAGGCGAACTTCCCGGAGGAGGAGGCGCTCAGCGGCACCCGGCCCGAGGGGTTCCTCGCGACCGTGCGGCGGATCTACCGCTGGGACGCCCGGTTCGTGCTCGGCCTCCTCGCGCTGTTCGGCCGCCGGATCTTCCGGTTCCTCGTGATCGAGGAGGACGGTCACCTCGTCGCGACCACGCTGCTCACGCTGCCTGCGCGGGCGGGATTCGTGAGCATGGTCGTTGTCGATCCGGCCTACCGGCGCCGGGGCCTCGCCCGCACGCTCGTCGAGCGGGCGCGGGCGTTCAGCGCGCGGGCGGGTCGCCCGTACGTCGCCCTCGACGTGCTCGAGGCGAACACGCCGGCCCGGACGCTCTACGAAGCGCTCGGCTACCGACCGCTGCGCGAGCTGCGGCGGATGGCCTGGGAGCCGGACCGCGGCGTGCCGACCGCCCGCTCCCCGCACGTGCGGCCGTTCCGGCGGGCCGACGCGGCCCCGCTCGCGGAGATCCTGCGGCGGAGCGCGCCGCCGGCGGTCGAAGAGGTCCTGCCGGTCTCGGCCCGGTCGATCGGCGGCTGGGGCGTCGCGCGCGCTCTCCTGAGCGAGGAGGCGGGCTGGGTCGTGGACCGCGGTCGGGGCCCGGAGGCGTACCTGTCGGTCGTCCGCTCGGAGGCGACGACGGCGATGCACTGCTCCGCCCCCATCGTCGCGGAGTCGACGGACCCGAACGACGTCGCGGCGCTCGTGGGGATGGGCCTTTCCTGGTGCACCGCCCGCGGCGCCCCCCGGGTCCTCGCCGAGGTCGCGGTCGCGAACGCGCGCGGTCGCGCGGCCCTCGAGGGAGGTGGCTTCCGCGACGCGCTCGCGCTCTGGACGCTCTACCGGCCGAGCGGGTAGCGGCGCCCGGGACCGAGTCGCGCTCGACGTCTACCTGTTCCCGGCCGTCATCGGAGGCGGGCTCGGCGACATCGAGGAGGTGCTCGCCGCCGGCCGCGCGCTCTCGCGCTCGGGCGTACGGCTGCGCCTCTTCCGCGCTCCCGGCCGAGCGCTGCCGCGAAGCGTCGACGGACCCTGGGCGTGGCCCCCACTGCGGCGGGTCCGGTCCGTGGGCCGTCGGGCTCCCGCCGCCCTGACGGTGGCCCCGGCCTGGGGCGTCAGCGCCGGACCCGGGCGGGCGGAGGCGTTCGGGCGCGCCGGCCCGTGGGAGCCCGAGGCGGCCGCGATCGAACGCGCCTACGGCGCGGGCGCCACGATCCACATCAGCCTCGAGGAGTTCGCCCGAACGCTAGCGGCGGGCGCCGAGAGCCGCGAGCGCTTTCGCGAAGGCGGCGTCCCGAGCCGTGCGATCGGCGCTCGCCTCGCCCGGGCCCGACGGTCCGGCGAGGTCGCCGAGTTCCGTGCCGCGTTCGCGCGCTTCCGTGCGCTCGACCGGGCCAACGTCCTCCATCTGTTCTGCGCGTTCCGGCCCGACCCGCGGTTCGTGCGGGCGTTCCCGCCCGCGATCGTCGCCGGGCCCCTGTGGCCGCGGCGCTTCCGTCCACCGACCTGGGCGCGCCGGCGCGGACCGCGCGAATGGATCTGGTACGCGAGCCCGTCGAGCGCCGAGGCGATCGCGCCGGCGGTCGTCGACGCGCTCGCGGCGAGCCGACCGGCGGTCCGTCTGCTCGTCCGCACGGACCGCCCCTGGGCCTACCGCCCGCGCCCGGAGGTGGTGGAGCTCGCGCGCCGACCGATGCCGGCGTCGGCCTGGCACCGCCGCTTCGCGCGCGCCGAGCTGCGGATCGTGACGGGCAGCCGCACGCTGCTCGAGGCGATCGAGCTCGGGGGACCGTTCCTCTACTTCAACGGCGTCCTGGGGCGCGGGGCCCGACGCCGACGGCACCGGCCGGAGAAGATCCAGCAGCTCCTATCGCTCGCGCGGGAGCAGGGCGCCCCGGCGGACCTGGTACGCGACCTCGACGACTTCTCCCGCGGCCGCCGGATCGGGGCGGTCGTCGCGCGCGCGGCGGCGCGCGCCGGTGGCTGGCGCCGGTTCCCGTCCGGGCTGCGGGCGCGCGGCTTCCGGCCGCCGTACGACGACGCGGGCCGCCTGATCGTGGCGGTCGCGCACGCGCTCGCGCGCCGACCCGGCGAGGCCGCACGGATCGTGGCCGACGTCCGGGCCGGCCGGGCCCTTTAAGGGGAGCCCTTCTCCCTGCGCCTTGGATGCCCGCGTTGGAGGCGAGCCCCGCGGCCGTCGCGCGCGCCCTCGTCGGCAGCGCGGTCCGGCTCAAGCGGGGGGAGCACCTCGCGATCCTGAGCTGGAGCCACACGCTGGCCTGGGCGGCCGCGTGCGTCGCGGAGGCGCGCCGCGTCGGCGGGGTCCCGTTCCTCGTCGTCGAGGACGAGGCTGCGTTCTGGCGGAGCGTCGATCTCGCGCCGGCCACGGCCCGCTGGGCCGGTCCGTCCGCGCCGCTCGCGAGCGCGGTCGCCCGCGCCGACGCGCTCCTGTACTTCCCCGGTCCGGCCGACCGACCCCGGCTGCACGCGCTCCCGCCCGCGCAGCTCGCCCCGTTCCTCTCGGCCGACGACCAGTGGCTGCGGCGCACCCGCCGGGCGCACGTGCGGGCCGTGCGGTGCCTGCTCGGCTACGCCTCCGACGCGCAGGCCGACCATTGGGGCGTGCCCGGCGCGATGTGGCGCAGCCAGCTCATCCGCGGGATCGCCGAGGTCGATTACGCCGAGCTCGGCCGCGAGGCCCGCCGCGTGAGCGAGCGGCTCCGTGGGGGGCGGCAGGTCCGGGTCACGGCCGCGAACGGCACCGATCTCGAGCTGCGATTGCGCGGCCGACGGCCGTGGGCCGACGACGGGGTCGTCGACGCCGACGACCGGCGTCGGGGTCGCACGCTCGCGAGCGCGCCGGCGGGTTCGGTGGTGGTCGCGATCGACGAGGCGAGCGCCACGGGAACGCTGGTCGCGAACCGCCCCAGCTTCCTGAGCAGCGGCCGGACCGAGGGCGGGCAGTGGGAGGTGGATCGGGGTCGCCTGAGGAACTACTGGTACACGGAGGGGGCCGCTCCGTTCGAGGCAGGGTTCGCGGCCGCACCGCGGGGGCGCGAGGTGGTCGGGCTGCTCGCGATCGGCCTCAACGCGGCGTTGCCGGGCGGCGTGCCCCAGGCCGAGGACCTCGAGGCCGGTGCGGCCACGCTCGCCATCGGCGGCAACGTGGTCTACGGCGGGCGGAACCGGTGCCGTTACCTCTCCTGGATCACCATCGGGGAGGCGAGCGTCGCGGTCGATGGCCACCCGCTGCTCGATCGGGGCAAGGTCCTCTGAGCGCCGCCGTCCGCCGCCTCGGCCGTGGGTTCTTCGACCGCCGTGCCGCGGTCCTCGCCCGCGCCCTCCTCGGCACGCGCCTCGAGCTACGATCGCGCACGGGTCGTCGCGTGGCCCGGCTCGTCGAGACCGAGGCCTACCCCCGCGGCGACCCGGCGAGCCACGCATTCCACGGACCGACCCGCCGTAACCGCTCGATGTTCGTCGGCCCCGGGACGCTCTACGTCTTCCGGATCCACCAGGTCGTCTGCGCGAACCTGGTCGCGCGGGTCGGCGAGGCCGTCCTGCTGCGCGCCGGGGCGGTCGAGGGGCTGGCGCCCGGGGCCGGGCGCGGGCCGGGCCGCCTCGCGCGCGCGCTCGGGATCTCGATCGAGGATGACGGCCTCGACGCGGTGCGGAGCCGGCGGGTCGCGCTCCGACCGCGCGACGGACCCGTCGGCCGGATCGCGCTCACGCCCCGGATCGGGATCCGGCGGGCGCGCCGGCGCCGACTGCGCTTCGTGCTGCTCGGGGAGCCGGCGGTCTCGCGCGCGCCTAGCGCCGCAGCTTCGCCCAGTCGTAGCCGCGCCGGCGGGCGGAGGCCCCGAAGCCGCACGACGCGCAGACCTTCTTCTGCCGGTGGTAGGAGTGTCGGCCGCACCGGCGGCAGATGATGTGGACGATCTTGCCACCGCGGCTCGATGCGGTCCCCTTCGTCACGGATGCCCTCCCTACGGCGAGATGTAGATGATCGAGTCGCCGCGCAGCAGCGTGAGGCCGCTGTGCGGCGTCACGACGTCCCGCACGACCTCTTCGGCGGAGGACAGGACGAGGTTCAGGTGCTGGTCGTAGGCGTCGAGCACGCCGCGGTACGAGCGCCCGCCCTTCATCTCGACCAGGACGCGCTTGTGCAGGCTCTGTTGGAGGACGTCGAGCGGCCGCATCGGGAGGGGCCAGCGACACGAGGACGGCTTCTTAACCCTTTTCGCGAGCACGGGAGCCGGGCGGACGAGGGGGGGCGCCGCGTCGCCCGCCTCCGGTCGCACGGGGTCGGTCCCGAGGGGCGAGCGCGCGCAGGATCGCGCGCGCGATCGCCGGGCCGGTGGGACGGATCGGGCGGCGTGCCAGGGCGCGGAGGAGCCGCTCGGTCACCGCGCCCGGAGGGCCCCCGCCGGGCACCCACCGGAGCCGGCGCCCCAGTCGGGGCGCGAGCCGGCGACGATAGAGCTCGTGCTCGAGGCGTCCGGCCGCCTCGTGCCGCGCGGCGAGGGATCTCGGGTGCCCGACCGGGTCGCCGGCCACCCGACGGGCTCGCTCGCCCGCCGGGGTCTCGAGGTAGAGGATCAGGTCGGGCAGACCCCAGCGACCCTCCCCGAGGAGGAGCTCCGCGCGCGCGCCGAGGCGCTCGAGCAGCGGGAGGGAGGCGAGCCCCCGGCGGACGAGGGCGGCCGTGTAGGTGAGCGGGCCGAGGAAGCCGGTGTCGAGCAGCACGTCCTGGCCCGAGCGGGCCCGGCGCACGGCGCGCCGGAACCGCCGGGCCTCGGCGTCCAGGAGCCGAAGCTCCAGACGCTCGAGCTCCGACGCGGAGCGCACGGCGAGCGACGGTCGCGGCCGCAGATCGCAGTACGCTTCGGCCAGCAACGGCGCGCCCACGGCGCTCGCGAGGCGGCGCGCGGCGGTGGACTTGCCGGCCCCGGACGGTCCCTCGATGGCAACGATGGCGCCCCGCGGCGTGGCCTCCCCCCCGAGCGCCCGGACCGCTCCCGCGCCTAAACCGTCTGGGCGCCTACGCGGTCCGTTTTATCGGGCGGGCGGGTCCCGCCGTCGAGGGCCCTACGTCCGCATCGGAGCGCTCGGGCCACCGATTCAACGCGCGGGTGCTGGAGAGCCAGCAGCTCGCAGAGATCGCCCGGGAGATCGAGCGGACCGATAGCGATCCCGAGGGCGTAGGGATCATGACCCGGAAGGGTCGGATCTTTCCCGTCCGGCTCGACGCGGTGTCGCTCAGGGCCTCGCCCCTCCTGAAGCAGGAACTGCTCTCGGTCGGCGGGGATGCCGCGCACGCGAAAGGGATCGCGGACCACTCCGTGGCCGAAAGCCCGGTGGTGCTGCTCGCGACCTGGGGCCAGTACCGACGGCTCCTTCCGAAGCTCCGTCGCCAGCCCTTCGGACTCGCGGAGCTCGCGGGCGAGCTCGACCGTGCGCTGCGCGCCTACGCCGCGCGCGGCCCCCGGACCGTGCCCGGGGCGCATGCCGCGTTCGTCGTGGGCGACCGACCGCGCGTCATGGGCGTCGTGAACGTCACGCCGGACTCCTTCAGCGACGGCGGCCGCTTCCTCGCGCCCGAGGCGGCGGTCGAGCGGGCGCTCCTCCTCGCGGCCGAGGGTGCCAGCCTCGTGGACGTCGGCGGCGAGTCGACCCGACCCGGCGCGACGCCGGTGTCAGCCGAGGCCGAGTGGGCCCGGGTCGCCCCGGTCCTGGACGCCCTGCGGGGCCGCCTGCCGGTGCCGATCTCGATCGACACGCGCCACAGCGAGGTCGCCGCGAAGGCCATCGAGGCGGGCGCGGACGTCGTCAACGACGTGGAGGGACTGCGTTCGGCCGACATGCGACGCGTCGTCGCCCGCACGGGCGCGGCGGCCGTGGTGATGCACATGCGCGGCACGCCGGCGACGATGCAGGAGCGCACCGACGACCCGGACATCCGCTCGACGGTGTTCCGCGAGCTCGCGGCGGCGACCGACGGGGCGATCCGGGACGGCGTCAGCGCCGAGCGGCTGCTCATCGACCCCGGCCTCGGCTTCGGCAAGTCCCCCGAGCAGAGCCTCGAGCTCCTCCTCCACGCGGGCGAGCTGCGGAGCCTCGGCTTCCCGGTCGTGCTCGGCGCCTCGCGCAAGTCGTTCCTCGGCGCGGCGCTCGCGGGCGCTCCCCCGGCCGAGCGCCGGGAGGCCGGGCTGGCCGCCGCCGTGCTCGCCGCGGAGCGGGGCGTCGCCCTCGTGCGCACCCACGACGTGGCGCCGACGCTCCGCGCGCTCGCGCTCGTCGCGGCCAGCGCCGGCGCGAGGGCGGCCGACGCCCGGCTGGGCCCGGACGGACCGGACGACTGAGCTATCCCTCGGGCCGCGGGGTGCCGTCCGCGCCGACCTCGACCTCGAGGACGAGCGAGCCGAGGTAGTGGCAGTCCAGGCAGTGGTAGACCTGGCCCGTGATCGATCCGGTGCTGAGGACGATCCGGATCGAGCCGCAGCTCGGGCAGCGCAGGATCCGCTTACCCCGGTCCCGGCGGCGCATCGTCATCCTCGGCAGCGAAGTCGGGACCGTCGTCGGGCTCGTCGTCGGGTTCGTCGTCCGGCTCCGGCGGCGCGGGCTCGGGAAGGTCGTCGGGCGTCGGGAGGTCGCCGGCGGTCGAGGAGTCCGACGGGTCCGGCGGGGCGCTGTCGTCGCTCCCCTCCCGGTCCTCGATCAGGACGGCGTCGCGCACGCTGTCGCCCTCGTCCAGGCGGATCACCCGGACGCCGAGCGTGTTGCGGGCCTGCGAGCGGATTCCCTTCGCCGCGACGCGGATCGTGACCCCCTTGTGGGTCGTGACGAGCACCTCGGAGGCATCGGTGGTGGGCAGGACGGCGACGACCGTGCCGTTGCGGCCCCCCGTGCGGATCGTCCGGACTCCCTTCGCGCCCCGGCGGGTGCGACGGTAGTCCTCGGTTCGGCTGCGCTTGCCGAAGCCGGTCGACGTGATCGACAACAGCGTCGGGAACTTCGGGCTGACCGGCGCCATCGCGACCACGCGGTCGTCCGCGGCATCGCTCCGACGGACCCCGATCACGCCGTAGGTCGCGCGGCCCATCGGGCGAACCTCCCCGACCGGGAAGCGCACGAGCTGGCCCGCGTGCGTCGCGAGCAGCACCTCGGTGGCCTCGTCGTCGAGGTGGGCCACGCCGATCAGCTCGTCGCCCTCCTCCAGCAGGATCGCCTGGATGCCGGTGGTACGGATGTTCTGGAACTGGTCGAGCGTGGTCCGCTTCACGACCCCGCGGCGCGTCGCGAAGAACAGCGAGCCCGTGCTCGAGAGGTCGTGGATGGGAAGCAGGGTCTGCACTCGCTCGCCGTCCTTGAGGCGCGGCAGCAGGTTGATCAGCGCCTTGCCCTTCGACTGCCGGCTTCCCTCGGGCAGCTCGTAGGCGGTCAGGCGGTAGACGCGGCCCTGGTTCGTGAAGAACAGCACCTCGTCGTGCGTCCGGGTCACGAACGTCCGGATGACGTAGTCTTCCTCCTTCGTCTCGATCCGGCTCAAGCCCCGGCCCCCGCGACGTTGGCGGCGGTACTGCTCGAGCGGCAGGCGCTTGATGTAGCCGTCGCGCGTGACGAGGACAACGACGTCGGAGTCCGGGATCAGGTCCTCGAGCGTCCGCTCGGTGAACGCCGGCACGATCCGCGTGCGCCGGGCGTCGCCGAGCCGCGCCTTGAGGTCGGTGAGCTCGTCGACGATCAGCCGGTCGAGCTTCTCGGGAGAGGCCAGGATCTCGCGGAGCGACCGCGCGAGCGCCTCCTTCTCGGTCTTCTCCTGCTCGACCGACTCGCGCTCGAGCGCCGTCAGGCGCGCGAGACGCATGTCGAGGATCGCTTTCGCCTGCTCGCCCGACAGCAGGAACTTGCCCATCAGGCTCGCCTCCGCCTGCGGCGCGTCCCGAGAGCGGCGGATGATCCGGATCACTTCATCGATGTGATCGATGGCGGTGAGGAACCCCTCGAGCAGGTGGAGCCGCTCCTCGGTCTTCCGCAGGTCGAAGCGCGAGCGTCGCGTCAGGATCGTGCGCCGGTGCTCGAGGTGCAGGACGAGCAGCTCGCGCAGCGGCAGGACCCGCGGGCGCCCGTCCACGAGGCACAGGTTGATCACGCCGAAGCTCGTCTCGAGCGGCGTGTGCTCGTAGAGCCGGTTGAGCACGATCTCCGCCGGCGCATCCCGGCGCAGCTCGAGCACGATGCTGGTGCCGGTGCGGTCCGACTCGTCCCGCAGGTCGGTGATCCCGTCGATCCGCTTGGTCTTGACGAGGTCGGCGATCAGCTCGAGGAGCGCGGTCTTGTTGACCTCGTAGGGGATCTCCGTGATGACGATCTCGTCTCGTCCGTCGCGCTCCCGGATCTCGGCGGCGCCCCGCAGGTGGAGCGTCCCGCGTCCGGTCGCGTAGGCCTCGCGGATCCCCTCGCTCGAGAGGTAGCCGCCCGTCGGGAAGTCCGGGCCGGCCAGGACCTCCTGGATCGCGTCCAGGTCCGCGTCGGGCCGGGCGAGGAGGAGGAGCAGCGCGTCCGCGACCTCGTTGAGGTTGTGCGGCGGCATGTTCGTCGCCATGCCGACCGCGATGCCGGCCGAGCCGTTCACGAGCAGGTTGGGGACCTTCGCCGGGACGTCCAGCGGCTCCTTGAGGGTCCCATCGAAGTTGTCGATCCAGTCGACGGTCTCCCGCTCGATATCGAGCAGGAGCTCCTCCGCGAACACGCTCAGGCGCGCCTCGGTGTACCGCATCGCCGCCGGCGCGTCGCCGTCGATCGACCCGAAGTTCCCCTGGCCGTCGATCAGCGGGTAGCGCAGGCTGAACGGCTGGGCCATCCGGACGAGGGCGTCGTAGACGGCGAGGTCGCCGTGCGGGTGGTACTTGCCGAGCACGTCGCCGACCGTGCGCGCGCTCTTGCGGTAGGGTCGGTCGTGGGTCGCGCCCGACTCCCACATCGACCAGAGGATGCGCCGCTGGACCGGCTTGAGACCGTTGCGGCCATCGGGCAGCGCGCGCCCGACGATGACACTCATCGCGTAATCGATGTACGAGGCGTGCATCTCCCGCTCGAGCGGGCGGTCGTGCACGCGGTCGACCGGCGCGGGCGGGCTCGCGTCCGGAGCGGCGCTCATGGGACCCCGGCCACGGGGGCGATCTGCCCACCGATCACGCGGTCCGCGGCCTCCAGGAACGCCGGCGCCGCGCCCGCCGGGATCGTCGCCCCGCTCGCGATGCGGTGCCCGCCGCCCTCGCCGCCGACGCTCCGGGCCGCCTCGCGGCAGGCGGCGGCGAGGTCGAGCCCTCGCTCGACGAGCCCGCGGGTCGCGCGGGCGCTGACCTTGCTGGGCCCGCGCTCGCCGTGGGACAGCACGAAGACGGGCCGGTTCGGGTCGAGGAGGTAGAGGATCGCCATACCGGCCTGGGTGCCCGCGAGCGTGGTGTCGGGGCTCTCGAACCACTGCAGGAAGCTCATCGAATTTACACCCTCTTCTTCGAGGCGAAGCAACCCCTTCAGGATGCCGCCCCGCCAGCCCTCCTCGGCGCGCCGGAGGCGTTCGGCCGCCGCGCGATCGCCGAGGGCGAAGGCGATGCCGAGGCCGGGGCTCCTCGCCCGCCCGGCGGCGCTCTGCCGATTCGACACCTCCTCGGCGTCGAGGCCGAGCGCCGGAAGGAACCAGCGCTCCTGGTCGATGAGCTCGAGCGCCTCGGGCGGGACGCGGGTGGCGACGAGGCGATCTCGCAGCGCCGAGGCGAGGCGCGCGCTCTCCTCGGGGGAAAGGGACGCGGGCGATCGGTCCGCTTCGACGCCGACGCTCGCGAGGAACGCCGCCGTCTCGGACGGGTGTCCCGAGAGGCCGCGGACGAACGGGTCGATGCTCGTTGAGACCGCGGCTCCGACGCTCGCGCCGAAGAGCGGGAGACCGGCGCGCCGCACGACCAGCGAGCGGCGGACCGCCTCGTCGACGAGGAGGCGGTTGAGCCCGCGGAAGCCGCCGACGTGCTGGCGGTCGCCGATGCCGCCCGAGAGGCCCCAGGCCGCGTTGTCCCAGTTCCTCGGATCGAGGAAGATCGTGAACAGCCAGCTCAGGGTCGCAGCGCACATCTCCGACATCCCATCGACCCCCCAGTCGAGCGGATTGACCAGGGCGACGTGCGACGGCAGGGCCGGCGGGGTGGGAACGCCCGGGTACTGGTGGTGGTCGAGGACGACCACGGGGTGGGGGTGGCCACCGTACAGGTCGAGCCAGCTCGCGCCGGTGTCGGCGACGAGCACGGGGCTCGCGGTCGCCCGCAGGAGCTCGGCCATCCGCTCCCGCTCGACGCCGGAAAGCGCGGTCGCCTGGGCCGCGTAGCCCAGGCGGGAGAACGCCCGAAGGATCGACGAGGCGCTCGCGATCCCGTCCGCGTCGTAGTGGTAGATGACGCGCCAGCGGCCGGGGTGGCCGAGGACGAGGCCGCGCGCGCGCTCGAACTCGGTCCGGTAGGCCGGATCGGCGACGAAGCCGTCCGGGCCCGAAGGCATCACTCCACCTGGAGCGCCGCCCCGGCGGCCGAGTACCGCCAGTCCTCGGGAAGGCGGTGCCGGCGCCGGTAGTACCGCGCCAGGCGTCGGATCCGCGACTCCATCAGGGTCAGCCCCCGACGGTTCGACCGGTCCTTCGGGTGGGCTTGCAGGTGGCGCTGGAGATGGACGACGCGTTTCAGCAGCGCCTGGAGGTCGTCCGGGAGGTCGGGCGTGACCCCGTTCTCGCGCAGGAGCTGCGTCAGGCGCTTACCCGTGACGAGGCGGCTGAGCGGCACGCCGTAGCTGTCGCGCAGCGTCTGCCCGATCAGCGCCGGGCCCGTGCCGGCCTTTGCGAGCTGGACGGACTGGGAGGTGACCTCCTCGGTCGTCGCGCTCACCCAGTCGGGCTTCGTGAGGGGGAACGGCCGGTGCGAGCCGGCACGACCCTTGTGGCCCGAGTGGATCCTCGACATGAGGGGTCCGCCCACCGGCGGGGCCTACTTAACGGTTCTAGCGCGCCCGAGATCGCGCCGGCTCCGGGGGCGGATCTCAGGGGATCCGGTCGGTCTGCTGCTGGGCATCGACGAGGAACTGCTTGCCGACCGCGGTGATCTGGTAGCGGGCCCGCGGTGCCGGCGCGGCGGCGCGGCCGCTCGCCGGGAAGTCGCCGCTGGCCCGGGCCTCGACCATACCGTTGCGCACGAGCAGGCCGAGTGCGAGCGGGATCTTCACGAGCCCCTTGTCGACGGCCCAGAAGTCGGAGAGCAGACGGTCGAGATCGGCGAGCTCGAGCGACTGCTCGCCCTTGCGCTCCTCGTTGATCGACTCGGCGCGGTTGAGCTGCTGCAGGATCGCGACGAGCGTCGCCCGGACCGGGTCCGGGGCGTCCCGGGATGGCATGCGCGTTAGCTACGCGGGCTTCCCCTACTTAAATCGGGAGGAGGCGTCGAACGTCTAGACACGCCCGACGCGCTCGATCTCCTTGAGCAGTAGCTGCTTGCCCTCGAGGGTGATCGTGTATCGCTCGCCGACGATCCGGCCGCGGTCCCAGGCGTACTCGGGGTTGGTGATCGCGCGGGCGAGCCCGTTCGCGACGAGCACGCTCAAGGTCCGGTCGACGTCCTGGAGCGTGGCGTTCGCGACGCCGAGCCGCGGGAGCAGGTGAAGGACCTCCTCCCGCTCGAAGCCGTCCGCACCGCCGTGCTCCTCCTCGATCCGGTTCAGCAGCTTGAGGACCTCGACCATCTCGAGGTGGAACTCGCGCGCCTGCTCGTCCCCGGTCGCGGACATCGGAGAGCGTTCGCGCGCTCCCCGCTCTTGAGGCTATGCGTCCACGGGCGCACCGGCGTCGGCCGTGGGTCTTTTAGACCGGTCGAGCAGGTACCCTAGGGCCATGACCTGCACCTGCCGCAACCCGGCCCGCTGCCCGGTCTGCAACCAGCCGGTCCGCGTGCCCCTCTCCAACCTGGAGAACCAGGCCGGAGGAGCGATCCTGGTCGAGCGGTTCGCGCGGCGGGACTCGTCGACCAGCCGCGAGGGGCTCCGCCGCCTGATCGAGGGATGGGCGACGTGCCCGTCGTGCGGTCACAGCATCCACCACGAGCATTCGCGCTCGTGCGTCGCCGAGGCGCTCAGCGCCGCCGGCGTCCCGCTGAGCGAACGCGAGTCGATCCTCGCGAAGATCACGTTCCCCGAAGGCTGACCGGGGCCCGGATGTCGCCGCCCGAGGAGTTCGTCGTCACCCCGTACGAGGTCAAGGGGAAGATCGACTACGACCGATTGCGCGAGCAGTTCGGCACCGAGCCGCTCACCCCGGAGCTGCTGGCGCGGATCCACCACCTCGCCGGCGGCGAGCTCCCGCCGCTCCTGACACGCGGCATCTACTACTCGCACCGGGACCTCGGGCCGCTCCTCGACGGCTACGCGCACGGCCAGCCGTTCTTCCTCTACTCGGGCCGGGGACCGTCGGGACCGCTGCACACCTCCCACCTCATCCAGTTCGACCTGTGCCTGTGGTTCCAGAAACGGCTCGGGCTCCCGATGTACCTCCAGATCACCGACGACGAGAAGTTCTGGGCGAGGAGCGGCCTCACGCGGGAGGAGACCGCCCGCTGGGGTCTCGAGAACCTCTACGACATCCTCGCGCTCGGCTTCGATCCGAAGCGCACGCACGTCTTCTTCGACTCGCGATCGATCGCGGCGCTCTACCCCCTCGCGATCCGGGTGGCGCGCAAGATCACCTTCTCCAACGTGAAGGCGGTCTTCGGCTTCGTTCCGAGCACCAACATCGGCCTCGTCTTCTACACCGCGCTCCAGTCGGTGCCGTGCTTCTGGCCCTCGTGGGCGGAGGGACGCAGCGTGCCGTGCCTCGTGCCGTGCGGTATCGACCAGGACCCGCACTTCCGGCTCACCCGGGACATCGCCGAGGGCCTCGGCTACCCGAAGCCCGCGCTCCTGCATTCCAAGATGGTCCCCGGCCTGCTCGGCGAGGGGGCGATGAGCACGACCGGCGCCCGGGCGGACGACGCCCTCTTCCTCAACGACCCGCCCCCGGAGGTCGAGCGCAAGCTCCGCAACGCCTTCACCGGCGGAAGGGCGACCGTCGAGGAACAGCGACGCGAGGGAGCGACCCCCGAGATCTGTTCGATCTGGGCGCTGTGGCGGACGCGCTTTGCCGAGTCGGACGCCCACTTCCAGGAGATCACGCGGACCTGTCGATCGGGCGAGCTCCTCTGCGGGGACTGCAAGGGCCAGCTGATCGAGCGGGTCCACCGCTTCTTCGAGCAGCACGCGGCGGCGCGCGATAAGGCGAAGGAGTGGGCCGAATCGGTGATCGTCACGAGCGCGCCGAAGCCGATCTAGCGGATCTCGGGCCGTCCCTCGTCCGGCGCGTCCGGACGCACGAGCGGGCGCTTCGGCCGCTCGGGCCCCTCGATCGGGGTCGTCGGGGGCTCGGGCACGCCGGCGCCCTGGACGGCCGTGAGCAGCTTGAGCATCGGGCGGAAGAGCGAGCGCGAGGCGCGCTCGGGGTCGAGGGTGTAGGCCCGATCGTAGGCCGCGATCGCTTCCTCCTCCTCGCCGAGCGTGAGGAGGCTCAACGCGAGCTCGAGCCAGCTCTTCGCCTCGCGGCCCCCCTCGCGCTGCGCGCTCTCGTCGACGTGGTCCTCGCCGAGCGCGCGACCGCCCGCGCGCAGCGCGGCGTCCTGGCTCGGCTCGGCCCGCGACAGCACGAGCGCCCGCTCGAAGGCGGCGGCGGCCCCGGTCTCGTCGCCGGACTCGGCGAGCGCGACGCCGAGCCGGTGCCAAGCGACCATGTCGCCCGGCGCCAGCGCGACCGCCCGCCGGTAGGCGAGCGCGGCGGCGCTCCACTCCTCGCGCAGGGAGCGCGCCACCCCGAGGTGGAACCACGCCTCCGCGTTCTGGGGGTCGAGCGCGATCGCGCGCGAGAGGGCCCCCTCCGCCTCCCGCGCCTGGCCAAGGTGGGCGAGGCAGATCCCGTAGTACGACCAGGCGCCCGAGTGGTCGGGGTGCTCCCGGACCTCGTCTCGGAACTCCTGCTCGGCGAGGTCGAACTCGCGCCGCCCGAAGTGCTGGACTCCACTGTCGAAGCGCTCGGACACGGGCCGCTCGCGGGCGGCAGGCGCCCGGCGGGCCAAAAGCGTGACGGCACAGCCGCACCGCGCTCCGGGCCACCGGCGTGCGTCATCGTCGCGCGGGGCCGCGGTCTTTATATCCGCGGTCCGGTCCCGCTACCTGAGGAATCCGCGAGCCCAGCCAGTTCGAGCGTCCCGCCCGTCTTTTCTCGACGAGTGTTCGCACGGATAGTCGAGCCCCGATTCCCTCCGCAAAACGCGAACCGAGAAGGCGACGAGCGATGGTAGACAAACCCCTGACGAAAGTGCGCGACCTGACGCCGAATTCGAAGCAAGTGAACGTCCTCGCGAAGGTCTTGAGCGTGGGCGAGCCGAAGGAGGTCATGGGCAAGTTCGGCGACCCGAGGAAAGTGTGCGAGGCGGTCGTCGGCGACGACACCGCCGTGATCACGCTCTCCCTCTGGAACGAGCAGATCGGGACGATCGCCAAGGACGAGGTCGTCCTCGTCGACAACGGCTACGTCTCCCTCGTGCGCGGCCACATGCGCCTCAACGTCGGACGCTACGGCAACCTGTCGAAGTCGACCGAGGCAATCGCCGAGGTCAACAACTCCCTCGACATGAGCCAGCAGGAGTTCGAGAGCGAGCGTCGGAGCTTCGGCGGCGGCTTCCGCGACCGCGGCGGCGGCGGCTACGGCGGCCGCAGCTACTCCGGCGGTGGCGGGAGCGGCGGCGGGAGCCGCGAGCGCTCGGACAACTACAAGCGCTACTAGGCCCGGTCGCCCCACGGCGCGCCGGTCGAACCCTTTCCCCCCGGCCGGGGGCGCGGCGCGCGCCCCGCCGCATCTGATTAAATAGACCGCTCCGCTTGGGCCGACCCACCGATGGCCGACGACGACCGGACCCTCGCGCTCTACGTGAAGTCGAAGCGGGCGGTCACCTCGTTCTACCACGCCCCGAGCTCGACCCCGTACGCGCACGATGCGCCGACCTCCAACGTGCCGGGGCCCTATCCGACGACCGCGGGCCCGGCGGGCGCGGAGTACGACACCCGGGCGGACGAGCCGGTCCATTTCCTCTCCGACGACCAGGCCCGATGCGTCGCGCTCGTCGAGGAGCTCGCGGCCCGGCGGGGCTACACGACGCACGTCGTCGACATCGAGAAGGTCGGTCGCGTCGAGCGCCTGATCGCCGAGCACCTGCGCGGGGTCCAGCACTTCCCCGTGCTGATCAGCCCGAAGGGCGGGCGCCTCGAGGGCTGCGACGCGTTCACGGAGGAGAACCTGGCTGCGCTGATGCCGACCGAGCTCAAGGGCGTCCGCGCGTTCTCCTACATCAAGGTCCGCGGCGGCGACCTCGACCGGATCCGGCACCTCCTCGAGAACCTGAACGAGGTCAAGGAGCTGCACTTCCTCACCGGTGACTGGGACGTCGTCGTCGTCCTCGACTTCGCCCCCGGCGCCGGCGGCAAGCGCACCGTGCTCGACTTCGTCACCGAGCGGATCCGCGGGATCCCCGAGGTGCTCGACACCTCGACGGTCGTGCCCGAGTTCTCCGTCACGAAGTTCCCCCTCCCCTAGCCTCGGGCGCCGACGGGCCTCGCGTCAGGGTCGGCGGGCGTCTCGCGTCGCGCGGACGCGGGCCGCCGCGAGATCCGACCGGGGCGCGGAGGGCGAGAAGATGCGGGCGAGCCCCTCCGCGATGAAGCGGTGGGCCTCCTGTCCCTTGGAGGTCAGCGCGATCCGGCCGTCGCCGGTCGGCGTGCCGGCGACCAGACCGAGCCGCAGCAGGAGGTCGAGGTAGCGCTGGAAGACCGTGTAGTTGAGGCCGGCCCGCTGCTGCAGCGGTGTCTTCAACAGGGGACCTGCCGCGAGCGCCTCGAGGAGCCGACCGACGACGAACAGGTCGGGCCGCTCGGTCATGGGGTGGGGCCGGTCCCGACGAACCGCCAGAAGAACTCCGCTTCGAGCTCGCCGAGCTCGCGCGATTCCCGCTCGAGCAGCGCCTGGTCGGCCTCCAGCCACTGCTTCGCCCCGCGGTAGAGGGGCCAGAGCACGGCGAGGGAGGCCACGGCGGCCGCGCCGGCCACCGCGAGGAACGCGACCGGCAGGCTGGCGGCCAGGGCGTAGGCTCCCGCGACCCCCGCGATGATCTGGCCGAGGGAGAGCAGCCCCAGGGCGAGGGGAACGAACGACCACTCGGCGTCCCGGCCGGCGCGCGCGAGGAGCTCCTGGGCGCGTCGGATCGACTCGATCCAGGGGGTCGTCTCCTCCGCGGCCGGTGCGTCGGCCGGCCCGGTCCCTCGTCTTCGGGCCGGGGTCCCGCGCCGCCCGAGCACGACCTCGCGCACCGCGAGGCCGAGGAGCGCCACGGCGGGCGCGAACGCGACGAACGGGCCCCACTCGGGGGGCATCGAGCTCGTCGACGTCCCGGCAGCGCCGGTGGTGGTCGTCACGACGGAGACGTACAGGTCGATCAGGCTGAGCGCGGCATCGCCGAGGGCGACGGCGAACAGGAACGCCCAGGCGAACGTGGAGAAGCGCCGGCTCCGCTGCGCGTGGCGCGTCACGCGGTCGTCGACCTCCTGGAGCTGGGCCTGCGCGGCCGCGACCGAGGCGGCGGCGCGGGACTCCGAGGGGCCCGTCACGGCCGTGGCACGGGGGCCACGGACCTTACCTCTTCCTCCGCGCCGGTCCGTCTCCGCCGCGCCCCCGGCGGACGGGGCTAACCGCGGCGGCGGCGTCGCCGTCGCCCCGGCACGACCGGAAGCTGTCGCGCGGCGGTCTCGGGCCCCGCCCCCGGCTCCGGCGAGCCGTAGAGCGGCTCGACGGTCAGCGGGTGGTCCTCGAGCCAGGCCACGCCCTCGACGTACGCCGCGAATGCCTCGAGGCTCGTGAACAGCGGGATCCCGAGCTCGATCGCGCGCCGGCGCAGGACGTACTCGTCCTCGAGCATCCGCTCGAACTTCTCCTGGGTGAGCGAGAGCGGCACGTTGAGGAGCAGGTCGATCTCGCCGTGGTCGAGCGCGCCGAGCACGTTCGGGTGGCGGTCCGGCTCGCTCACCTTGTGCAGGATCCGCACGCCGCGCAGCCCGCGGTTGGCGAGGAACGCGCCCGTGTCCTCCGTCGCGGCGATCCGCAGGCCGAGGGAGCGCAGCCGCTCTGCGATCGGCAGCAGCTGCTCCTTGAGCGCCGGACCGCCGACGCTGAGGAACGCGCTGCCCCGGCGGGGGACGAGGCGGACGCCGGTCGCGACCAGGGCCTTGACGAGCGCGTCGGAGAAGGTCGGCCCGAAGCAGGCGACCTCGCCGGTCGACTGCATCTCGACCCCCAGAAGCGGGTCGGAGCCCGCGAGCTGAAGGAAGGAGAACTGGGGGACCTTGACGCCCCAGCGACCGGGCGGCAGCGGCGCGAGGCCGTCACGGGTGATCGGGCGGCTCAGCATCGCCCGGGCCGCCTCGCGCAGGAGCGGGATCCCGGTCGCTTTGGCGAGGAACGGCAGCGACCGGCTCGCCCGCAGGTTGAGCTCGATGATCTGGTAGCGCTCGTCCTTGACGAGGAACTGGACGTTGAACGGGCCCCGGATGGCGAGCGTGCGCGCGAGGCGTCCGGCGGCGTCGAGCAGGCTCGCCTGCACCGCGGCCGACGTGTGCCGCGGGGGCAGGCAGAAGATCGCGTCGCCGGAGTGCACGCCCGCGCGCTCGACGTGCTCGAGGATGCCCGCGACGAGCACGCGCGTACCGTCCGAGATGCCGTCGAGCTCGACCTCGTCAGCCCCTTCGACGAACTTCGTGATCACGACCGGGTGCTCGGGCGAGACGCGCGCGGCCTCGGAGAGGAAGCGGCCGAGGTCGGCGCGGCCAGCGATCACTCGCATCGCCTGGCCGCTGAGGACGTACGACGGGCGGACGAGCACGGGGTACCCCACCTCGTCCGCGAACGCCGCCGCCTCGTCGATCGTCGTGAACGCCCGCCAGGCCGGCTGCGGGATCCGAAGGCGCTCGAGCAACCGCGCGAAGCGCGCGCGGTCCTCGGCCGTGTCGATGGACTCGGGGGCGGTGCCGAGCACCGGGATCCCGCACATCTGGAGCAGCGGCGTGAGGTTCTGGGCGAGCTGGCTGCCAACGCACGTCACCACCCCACCGAACGACTCGAAGTCGACCAGATCGCGCACCCGTTCGAGGGTGATCTCCTCGAAGTACAGCCGGTCCGACCGGTCGTAGTCGGTGGAGACCGTCTCGGGGTTCGAGTTGAGGAGCGCGACGCCGGGCACGCCCTCCGCCTTGAGCCCGTCCACGAGGTTCATCGTCGACCAGTCGAACTCGACGCTCGAGCCGATCCGGTACGGGCCCGCGCCGATCACGAGCACCGAGCCGCCGGGCATCGGCCGGACGTCGTCCGCGTCCGCGCGGTAGGTGACGTAGAGGTAGTTCGTGCGGGCGGGCCACTCCCCCGCGAGCGTGTCGATCATGCGCACCCGCGGCCGGATCCCCTCGGCCAGCCGGCGCCGGCGGATCTCCTCCTCGTCCTGGTGCGCCGTGCGGGCGATCGCGCGGTCGGAGAAGCCGAGCTCCTTCGCCCGGCGCAGGAGCGGGGCCGGCACCTCGGCGCCGGCCCGCCCCGCGATCGCGCGGTGCGTCGCCTCGATCTCCGCCAGGCAGTCGACGAACCATCGGTCGACCCAGGAGGTGCGGCTCACGGTCGCGGCGTCCACGCCGGCGCGCAGTGCCTCGAGGATCCGGTAGAGGATCTCGGGCGTCGGCGCGGCGAGGTCCTCGAGGATCGCGTCGCGCGCGCGGACCTCTTCCGGCGGCAGGAGGTCGGCTCGGGGGTCGCCCATCCGGACCGCCTTCGCGATCGCCTCGGGGAACGAGGCGCCGATCCCCATCACCTCGCCCACCGACTTCATCGTGGGGCCGAGGCGGCGATCGGCCCGGGGGAACTTGTCGAGGTCCCAGCGGGGGAGCTTGACGACGACGTAGTCGAGCGCCGGCTCGAAGCAGGCGGTCGTCACGCCGGTGATGCGGTTCTTGAGCTCGGGCAGGGTGTAGCCGAGCGCGAGCTTCGCCGCGACGTAGGCGAGCGGATAGCCGGTCGCCTTGCTCGCGAGCGCGCTCGAACGCGAGAGCCGCGCGTTGATCTCGATCGCGTAGTACTCCTCGCTCGTCGGATCGAGGCAGAACTGGATGTTGCACTCCCCGACGATCCCGCACGCCTCGACCGCGCGCAGCGCGGCCTGCCGCAGCATCTGGTACTCGTGGTCGGTCAGCGTCTGGCTCGGCGCGATGACGATGTTGTCGCCCGTGTGCACGCGCATGCCGAGGACGTTCTCCATGTTGCAGACGGTGAGCGCGTTGCCCTTCGCGTCGCGGACCACCTCGTACTCGAGCTGCTTGAACGATCCGACGTACCGTTCGAGCAGCACTTGGCCGACCGGGCTCGCGCGCAGCCCCCGGCCGACGACCTCGGCGAGCTCCTCGCGCGTGCGCGCGACGCCGCCGCCCTTGCCGCCGAGCGTGTAGGCGACCCGCGCCATCACGGGGTAGCCGAGCTTCTCCGCCGCGGCGACCGCTTCGTCATAGGAGTACACCGCGGTGCTCGGGAGGGTGGGCACGCGGGCGCGCGCCATCGTGCGCACGAACTTCGCGCGGTCCTCGGTCGCCCGGATCCCGGCGAGCGGTGTGCCGAGGACGCGGGTGCCGCTGCGGCGCAGCGCGCCCGTGTCGGCGAGCTGGACGCCGCAGTTGAGCGCCGTCTGGCCGCCGAACGACAGCAGGATCCCCTCCGGCCGCTCCGCATCGAGGATCGGCGCGACGAACTCCGGGACGAGCGGCTGGAAGTAGACCCGGCCGTGCCGGGAGGGGTCCGTCTGCAGGGTCGCGATGTTCGGGTTCACCACGACCGCGTAGACGCCCTCCTCCTCGAGCGCCTTCAGGCACTGGCTGCCGGAGTAGTCGAACTCCCCGGCCTCTCCGATCTTGAGGGCTCCGCTGCCGAGGACCAGGACCTTGGAGGGGACTGCGGGGGTCATGCGCGCCGCCGCACTTTCTGGACGAACCGGTCGAAGACGAACCCCGCCTCCTGCGGACCGGGGTGGCCTTCGGGGTGGCCCTGGAGCGCGAGGACCCGGCCGGCCCGGTCGCGCAGCCCCTCCAGAGTCCCGTCGTCCGGGTTGGTGGCCCACGCCTCGAGCCCGGTGCCGGCGAGCGACGCCGGGTCGACCGCGTAGCCGTGGTTCTCGCTGACGATCAGCGCGCGCCCGTCGGGGAACTCGATCGTTTTGTTCTGCCCGCGGTGGCCGTACTTGAGCTTGAACGTGCGGGCCCCGCGAGCGAGCGCGATCAACTGGTGCCCGAGGCAGATGCCGAGGGTCGGAAGCGCCCGGGTCGCGGGGCGCCGCAGTTCCTCGATCGCCGGCGCGAGCTCGGCCGGGTCCCCCGGCCCGTTGCCGACGAGCAGCCCGGCGACGCGACGGCCTTCCCACCGGCTCGGCACCTCGTGGTCGTAGGGCAGGCGCAGCACCGAGACCCGGCGCGCGAGCAGCGCGCGCAGGATGCTGGCCTTGATCCCGCAGTCGAGGACGGCGACGATCGGTCCGCCGTCGCGGGCGATCAGGCTCGCGCGCTTCGGCGCGACCTCGGCCATGAACGACTCCTCGCGGTAGGGCGGCGCGGCCCGGATCGCCTTCGCGAGCTCGGCGTCGCTCGGACGTCGGTCGGCCGGCCCCACGTCCAGCACGCCGGGGACGACGCCCCGGGTGCGCAGGTGCTCGGTGAGTCGTCGCGTGTCGACCCCGCGGATCCCCGGCACGCCCTCGGCCGATAGCCACGCCTCGAGGCTGCGCGCGCTCGACCAGTGCACGGGCGACGTCGTCCCCCGGACGATCACACCGCGCGGCTGGATCTCCTCGCTCTCGAGGAGGGGAAGGCCGTCGCGGTCGCGGCCGTCGGACGGCACGCCGTAGTTGCCGAGGAGCGGGTAGGTGAACGTGAGCAGCTGGCCTCGGAACGACGGATCGGTCAGCGACTCGGGATAGCCGACCATCCCCGTCGTGAAGACGACCTCGCCGACGCGGCGCCCGGCCGCGCCGACTCCTTCGGCATCGAAGCGAGTCCCGTCCTCGAGAAACAGAGTCCCCCCGAGCGCGACCTCGTCGGCGCGAGCCGGCACGGGCGTCGGGAACCCGAAGGGAAGCAGGCCGGGCGGCGACCTTAAGATTTGCCGTCGGACGACGCGCGCGAGCGCGCGTCGGAGCGACCGGCGCGCACGTGGAGCGCTCTTAGGCCCGCGCCGGCTGGAGCGCGCGTGCCGGGGTTGGCGCGGCTCCAGCCGTCCTACGACGTCGTGATCGTCGGCGGTGGCCACGCGGGCCTGCAGGCCGGACTCAAGGCCGCGCTCCTCGGCCACACGGCGGCGATCATCGACCGGGGCCCGAAGTACTCGCGCTCGTACTACGCACCGAAGATGGACAACATCCCGGGCTACCCCGAGGGGATCTCCGGGCACAAGCTGCTCGACCAGCAGATCGCCGCGGTCCGCAAGGTCGACGCGGCGGTGAGCTACTTCGCGCCGGCCCGGGCCTCGCGCGCCGACCGGACGGCCGACGGCTTCGCCGTGACGTTCGACTGGCTGAAGCAGACGCTGGTCGCACGGGGACGGGCGGTCGTGCTCGCGATGGGAGTGGTCGACCGCATCCCGGAGGTCGGCGGACGCATCGATCCGATCTTTCCGTGGGCGAACCAGGCGATCGTCGACTTCTGCATCCTGTGCGACGGTCACGAGCTCACCGGCCGGTCGGTGGCCGTCATCGGCCACGATGCCTTCGCCGCGCGCACCGCGCTCGACCTGATCCACTTCGGGCCAGCGTCGCTCGAGATGTTGACACACGGCCGCCCGCTGCTCGACGGCGTGCCCGAGCCCGAGCGGGCCGCGCTCGCGACGGCGCTCGCCGAGGCCCACGTTCCCGCGACCGAGCTCGAGATCGTCGGCTTCGACGGGATCCGCGAGGGACGCTTCGGCGTGCGGTTCGCCGACGGCAGCCACCGCGAGTTCGACCGTGGCTTCAGTGCCCTGGGCTGGTACGACCTGCACCAGGACCTGCCGCGCGCGCTCGGCTGTCGGTTCGACCCGGACGGCTACGTCGTCACCGACTCGGACGCCCGGGCCCTCGCGGAGGACGGCGGGGCGCCGATCCCGGGCCTCTACTGCGTCGGCGACCAGTCGAGCGGTTGGAAGCAGATCCCGGAGGCGTGGGCGACCGCCGAACGGGCGGTCATCCACGCCTACGCCGAGTACCTCTGAGTCGCGGGCCGGCCTACTCGGCGGGAGCGGCGTGGCGCGCCCCGCCGACGTCGAGATGGCGGGCGAGCTCGGTTAGGTCCTTCGCGACCGCGGCGGCCCCCGCCGCGAGGAACCGGTCGTCGGTGAGCCCCTCCCCCGACGCCTCGGACGGATCCGGCAGGACGCCGTAGAACCGGATCCCCGCGCGCGTCGCGCACTCCGCGTCGATCAGGTGATCGCCCACATACAGGGCGCGTTCGCTCGGGATGCCCATCTCGCGCAGCAAGAGATGCAGCGCCTCGGGCGACGGCTTCTGCGGCCCGGGCGCGCTGCGCGTCCTCAGATAGGGGAAGTACGGGTCGAGGCCGGTGCGGGCGAGCGCGTTCCGGGCGAAGAACTCCGAGCTGCGGGTCAGGATGCCGAGGCGGAAGCCGCGCTCCGTGAGCGCGCGCAGGAGGCCCTCCGCTCCGGGCCGGACGACCGTGTGGGGGAGGGCCTCGGCCTCGATCGCGTCGATCCGCTTCGCGTACTCGGCTTCGAATCGGAACAGGTTCCCCTCGGGGGCCCCGGACGCCAGGAGCTCGGTCCGGGCGGCCTCCACGATCCGGTGCACCGGCTCGGAGACCGAGAGGTGTCCCGGGGGAACGCCGTAGCGCTCGGCGACGCGGATCACCTCGGCCCGGATGCGCCCGAAGTCGTGGTGCGAGAGGACCAGGGTGCCGTCGAGGTCGAAGACGACCCCGAGCAGGGGCTCGAGAAAGTGCGGAGCGCCGTCGCGGGGCGTCATCTCCCCTCGCCCGAGACGGGCCGCTCGGTTAGGTAAGCGTTTGCCTCCAGCGGAACCGCACGTCCGGCGCCGGCGTGAGGCTAGGCCCCTCTCGCCCGTTCGAGGGTGACGATGGACTCGCGCAGGAGGAAGGAACGCCGCTGGCCGCTGCGCCGGGTGCGGGCCACGTTGACCGAGAGGATCCGGTACCCGAGGGAGGCACCGAGTCGCGCCGTGAGCAGGTCGCCGGGGACGTAGGTGCCCGCGAGCAGCGAGTCGCCGACGACGAGAACCAACTGGCCAGCCGGAGCCAGCGCCTCACGCACCGCCCGCAGCACGCGCGCGAGATCGGCGAAATAGCGGTGCACCACCGCGTGCACGTCATCGCGCCGGTAGGAGCCCTTGCGCTCGACGTTCGAGCGCAGCCGGGGCAGCAGTTCGTCCAGCCACGGATCCGGCGTGCCGACCACCGAGCGGAACGCGAGGGTCTCGGTGCGCGGGAGGTTGTCGCAGGCGACCTGGGCCCGCCGCACGTCGGCGAGGTCCCGGTACGAGTGGGCGTATCCGAGCCAGGCGAGGTCCAGCTTGTAGTTCATCACGTAGTCCATGCCGTTGACGTAGGGCGGGCTCGTGATCGCGAGGTCGACCGAGCCGGCGGGCCACGTGGCAGCCCGGGCGTCCTCGAGGCGGATTTCCCCGCGTGGCCCCCAGGCCGGACGCGTTTCGCGCAGCGCGTCGAGGTCCTGGCCCATCTCCTCGATCGCCGCGGCGAAGCGCTGGAAGACCGACCGGCCGTCGTCGCTGGGCCGTCGCGCGTAGCCGAGGCAGGGCGACCGATGGAGGCGGCTCGACGGCACCAGGATGCGACCGAACGCCAGCCGCAGGGCGTCCGAGACCGGCCCTCCCGGTGCCGGCAGGGCGTCGCGCAGGCGGGTGAGGTCGTCCCGAGATCGTTCGTCGAACTGCCGGTCCGTCGCCCGCAGGAACGGTGGCGGCCCCGGCCCGCGCCGTTCGGCGGCGCCCAGGGTCCGTTGAGCCGCCTGCGCCAGCGCCCGCGGCGATAGCTCGAAGCGGGTCTTCACGCGCGCGGCGAGGACAGCCGGGGCGAGGAGCTCCGTGCCGAGCGCCCGGGCGCCGGCCCGCCGCGCCTCGACGAGCGTGGTGCCGCTCCCCGCGAACGGATCGAGCACGCGGGCGCCGGCGGGCAGGGCCGCCGAATCGAGCACGCCCCGAACGAAGTCGGCGGAGTAGCCCTGGACGTACGGCCACCACCGATGGACCGGCAAGGTCTCGTTGGCGCGGAACGTGATCGGTCCCCTCGCCGCGCCGAGCGAGATCCCGTCCTCGCGCTCGAACCGCTCGAGGTAGGCGCGCGGATCCACGAAGTCACGGCGCTCGTCCAGGTGTTCGAAGGCGCTCAGGACGTAGAGGCCCCGACCCATCCGCAGCACCGCCCCCCGGCGCGCGAGCGCGACGAGCGCGCGCTCGACCGGCCCCGCGGGAGCGTCGAGGCGCGCCGCGAGCTGTCGCACGGTCGCCCCGATCGCCCCGGTCTCGCCGAGCGCGATGCGTAGCTCCACGCCGAGCGCGCTCGGCCCGGCGCGACTCATCGCCGATCGAGAGGTCTACGGGTCTATGAGGATGCTGCGGGCGAGCGGCGGGGGCCCCGCGCGGTGCGACGGGACCCACGGCGCCAGGGCCAGTCTCTCGCCCGGAGGACCCGCCGCAGCCCCGCCCGCAGCGCCCGGCGCTCCTCGCGCATCGCCTCCGCCCACCTCGAGCCTCGGAGATCGGCGTCGAGGCCGGTGAGCACGATGTCGAGGTCGTGCAGCCGGCCGAGCTGGGCCTGAAGGCGGCGGACCGCGGTCGCGTTCGGGACCGGGAACGCGGGATCGAGCCGGGCCCGCAGCTCGTCGAGATGGCGGAGGCGGCGGATCTGCAGTCGGAGTCGGTGCAGGCGGTTCACGCTCGATTTGCGGCGAGCGCGTCGGTGCGCGGCACGGACCCGCAGACGGCGTCGCTCGTCCTCGTCTTCCAGGAGCCGACGGACGCTCGGGACCCGATCCGCGCGCGCCGGGCGGCGCAGCAGGGTCTCGAGATGCTCGGCGAGACGGCCGTCGATCTCGGAGCGGGCGAATACCTTGAGGAGCTCGCGGCCGGTGCGCGCGTCGTCGCGAAGGCGGGCGCGCAGTCGCAGGAGCCTCGGCAGATCGTCGGCCGACGGGCGAGGCAGGTTGGCGCTCTCGATAAGCCCGAGCATCACGTCGCGGTCCCGGACCCGGCCGATGAGCCGCGCGAGGCGAGCGACGCGCCGGTCCAGCGGTCGAAGGGCCCGTCGGTCCGCCGGGCCGAGCAGCCGCGCCCACAGGGCCAGCGCCTGGCGGAGCCGGCGCAGCGCCCGGTGGAGATCGTGCAGGCTCTCCGGGGTCGCGTGCGGGCGGGTCGCGAGCGCCTCGAGCTCGCCCCGCACCGCGGCGAGCGAGCGCCGCACGTCGCGCAGGAGGCCCGCGAGCCCCGGAACGGTGCGGGCGCGGTCCGACGCCATGGGCCTCGGCGCGGGGAGTCCGCCGGGGGTTTAGCGGGTGCGGCACCCTCGAGGCCCGCGGGCGGCGCGCCTTCTATTAGGGTGTCCTCCTCCCGGGACGCATGGACCGGGCGCGGGCGGCGGACGTCGCCCGTGCCTCGGAGCTCCGCCCGGGCCAGATGCGCCGGGCGATCGGCGTCATCGACGTGGGCTCCAACACGGCGCGCTTCGTCGCGTTCGAGGCGAGCGCCTCGGGCTGCGTGCGCCCGGTCTACGAGACGAAGGAGGCGCCCCGGCTCGGCTCCGGCACCGGCCCGGACGGCCGGCTCTCGTCCAGCGCGATGGAGCGAGGGGCCGCCGCGGTCGAGCGGTTTTCCCGGGCGGTCCGCACGCTCGGGATATCGCGGACCCTCGCGGTCGCGACCAGCGCGGTCCGCGACGCGCCGAACGGCGCCGAGTTCGTCCGCCGGGTCGAGCGGTCCACGGGCGTCCTGCTGCGGGTGATCTCGGGCGCGGAGGAGGCGCGGTACGCCTACCTCGGGGTCGCGAGCGCCTGGGTCCTCGACAACGACCTCGTCTGCGACCTCGGCGGGGGCTCGCTGCAGCTGGCCGAGACCCGCGGGGGACGCCTGCAGAACTCCGTGAGCGTGCCCCTGGGCGCTCTGCGCCTCTCGCAGCGCTACCTCGAGCACGATCCGCCGAAGCGCAAGGAGGTCGAGGAGCTGCGGGAGTACGTCCGCGAGACGCTCGCGTCGGTGCTCGACGCGTTCGGCGGCAAGCGCTACCGCCTCTTCGGGATCGGAGGCACGGTCCGCTCGCTCGCACGGGCGGCGATCGAGCTGCGCGACTACCCGATCCAGCGGGTCCACGGCTACCCGCTCTGGGATCACGACCTCGAGTCGCTCGCCGAGCTGCTCGGCGAGATGCCGGCACCGAAGCGCCGGGCGGTGCCCGGGATCGGGCCCGACCGGGCCGACGTCGTGATCGCCGGCCTCGTCGTCCTGCGCGAGCTGCTGCGCGCGACGGGGGCGGAGCGGATCACGGTCGCGGGAACGGGGATCCGCGAGGGGATCGCGCTCGAAGCGATCGGGGCACCGCTGCCGGTGCCGGCCGAGGAGCTGGCCGCGCGCTCGGCCGCCGCCGCGGCCGAATCGTTCGCCTTCGACCTGGATCGCGGACGGGAGGTCGCGGAGCGGGCGATCGACCTCTTCGCGATCCTCGCGCCGCGCTTCGACTGGGGCGAGAGCGAGGGCCTCGCGCTGCGGGTCGCCGCCTGGATGCACGACGCGGGCACGGCGATCGACCTGTGGCGCCACCCCAACCACTCGGCCTACCTCATCCAGAACTACCCGATCTGGGGCCTCGACCAGCGCGAGGTGCTGCTCGCCTCGCTGGCCGCCCGGCTGCACGCGGGCGGGGAGCTCCCGTCGACCGCGAAGAAGGGCTATCTGCCGATCCTGCGGCCCGGGGACCTCGACACGGCCCGGCGCCTGGGCGGCGTGCTCGAGGTGGCGGTGCTCACCGTCGGGGCGCGCCCGCGGTTTTCCTCGAGCGGGAGCGGCCGCAGTGTGACGCTGACGTTTTCTCCTTCCGCCCGTACGACGCTCGACGAGGCGTGGGAGGAGAAGGTCCGCAAGACGATGGAGCGGGTCCTCGACTCGGAGGTGAGGTTCCGTGATGCCTGAGCAGCCGAGCCCGACCCACGGCTTCCCCGGCCGCCTCTTCGTCTTCGAGGGGCTCGACGGGAGCGGGAAGTCGACCCAGGCGGCGCTCCTCGGGAAATGGCTGCAGGCCCGGGGCTACCGCGTGTTCTTCACGGAGTGGAACTCCTCGGAGCTCACCGCCGAGGTGATCCGCCGCGGCAAGAAGAAGAACCTACTCACCCCGACGACCTTCTCGCTGCTGCACGCCACGGATTTCGCGGACCGCTTCGAGCGCAAGATCCTCCCGCCGTTGCGGGCCGGATACGTCGTCGTCTGCGACCGCTACGCCTACACCGCGTTCGTCCGGGACGCCGCCCGCGGCTGTGACCCGTCCTGGGTGCGCAACATCTACTCCTTCGCGCCCCGGCCGGACCGCGTCTTCTACTTCCGCGTCCCGGTCTCGGTGACGCTGAAGCGCAAGATCGCCTCCCGCCTCAAGATCAACTACTACGAGGCCGGCATGGACCTCGGCCTCTCCGACGATCTGCACGACAGCTACGAGCGATTCCAGTCGCGGCTCAAGCGCGAGTACGACCGCATCGCGCGGTCCGACGGCTTCGTCGTGATCGATTCCACCCGCCACGTCGAGGCGATCCAGGCCGACCTGCGCGGCCACGTGGACCCGATCCTACGGGATTTCCCGACGGGGGAGCGCCTGCTGCATGACGATTAGGACCTACGGGACGCGCCTACCGGGGCTACCCGACGAGCCCCTCCCCGGCCGGCTGATCGTGATCGAGGGCGCGGACGGGTCGGGCCGCTCGACCGAGGTCGCGATGCTCAAGGAGTGGCTCGAGATCGAGGGCCACGCCGTCGTCGACACGGGGCTGCGGCGCTCGACCCTGGTCGCGCAGGAGATCGATCGCGCCAAGCAGGGCCACACCCTCGGCGCGACGACGATGGCCTTGCTCTATGCGGTCGACTTCGCCGATCAGCTCGAGAACAAGATCGTCCCGGCGCTCGCCGCCGGCTCGACCGTCCTCGCGGATCGCTACGTCTACACGCTGATGGCGCGGGCGGTGGTCCGCGGCGCGTCGCGCGACTGGGCCCGGCGCCTCTACGGCTTCGCGCTGCGTCCGGAGCTCGTCGTCTTCCTCGAGGCGCGCTCGGAGATCCTCCTGCACCGCGCGATCTCGAAGTACGGCTCGCTCGACTACTGGGAGAGCGGGATGGATCTCTCGCTGTCGCGCGACCTGTTCGAGAGCTTCTTCCTCTACCAGGAGCGCCTTAGCCAGGAGTTCGCCTGGGTCGCCCAGGAGTACGGGTTCCACCGAGTCGACGCGAACCGGCACCCGGAGCAGGTCCACGCGGACGTGCGCGCGCTGGTCGCGCCCCTCTACGGGAGCCGCGCGGCGGCGGCGACGTCGCGGGGGCCCGCGATCAGCGCGCGGCGCCCCGGGCCGCCAGCTGCTTCCGGGTGAGAAGCCAGCGCAGCCGGCCGGCGCCGGGACGCAGCGCCACCGGGAATTCGAGGCAGGCCGCCCCCCCTTTGCTCAGGCGGACGATCGACGCTCCCTCGCCGGTCACCGCGAGCCCGACGAGCTCGCTGAGCGACGGCTCGTGGCCGACGAGGACGATCGTGGCCCGGGGGCCCGCGACCCGACGGGCGCGCGCGAGGATCGGCTCGGCCGATCCGTCGACGTCGAGCTCGATCCACAGCTCGAGGGCCGCCGGTCGGCCGAGGCTCCGGGCGAGAAGCTCGGCGGTGCGCCGGGCGCGGAGCGCCGGGCTGCTCGCGACCTGTCGGACGGGGCCGATCAGGCCCGCCAGCCCGCGGACGACCCGTCGCGTCTGGGCGAGGCCCTTCGCGCTGAGCGGGCGCCGCCGATCGTCCGGCCAGCGCACCGGGTCGCGCGTCTCGGCGGGACCGTGGCGGAGGACCACGATCCGGACCGGGCGGACGGACCGCCCCCGCCGCGGGCGGCGCGGACGCGACGGGCGTCGGGCCACGCGCGAGCCTCGTGGGCTAGCGGGCCCGCGCGGGGCTCGCGCTCTCGGCGGCCAGGAGCGGATCGGAGAAGGCGACGGGGATCGCGCGGTCGAGCGCGACCTCGGCGATGTCCTGGGAGTAGGCGACGGTCCGGCCGATCGACTCGAGGATGCGCGCGACCGCGGCCGCGGTCGCCGGCGGGACCGCCCCGCCGCCGACCGCCGGCAGGAGGCGATCGGAGAGCGAGCGTCCGGAGGCGATCAGCGCCTCGCCGAGGTCGAGCAGGTCGTTGGCGCTCGCGTCGTCCGGCGCGGAGAGGGCCCCCTCGAGGTGGGCCATCGCCTGCTCGTGGAATTGCCGGAGCGAGGTGATCGGCGCGGACCCACGGGGCAGCTCGATCAGGCGGCCGCCCGTCTCGCCGAGCACGATCGCGTGATCGGCGATCCGCTCCAGGCTCCGGGCGATCGTCCAGACGCCGAGCATCGAGGCACCCGCCTCGTCCGGACCGAAGCGGTGCGCGGCCAGCCGCTGCACGTACCAGGCCTCGCGGTCGATCTCGTCGTCCCGCCGCTCCCACTGGCCGTCGTCGGCCAGGGGCAGCTGGCCCCAGCTCTCGACCGCATCGCGGTGGAACTGGACGACGATGCGACCCATGCGGCCGAGCCGCTGGGCGATCGGCACCGGGCTCTCGTAGGCGAGGTCCTTGAGGCGCATCTGGCCGTCGTCGTCCCAGACGATCTCGGGCTGCCGGGTGCGTCGGCAGAAGGTGTGGACGACCTCCCGCGTCGCGGGCGTGACGCGCGGCGCCTCCCGGATCACGAACTCCCGGGCACCCCCGAGATAGGCGCCGAGGAGGCGGCGGAAGAGGTGCTCGGGCAGCTCGCCGCGGCGGACAACGACCTTGGCGATCGACGGCCGGCCGAGGACGAAGGCGCCGTACGGCGGCGCGACCCGGCTCACGGGCAGCTCGGTCCGGGGCGGCCCCCCCGCCGGTGCCGTGGGTCCGGCGGCCTTGCGCGTTCGGGGGGAGGGAGGCGGATCGGTCGGCGCGGTCCCCCGGGCCGCCGCCCCGTCGGCTCGTTTCGGTCTCATCGGAGCGACGAGGGCCGTCACCGAATATATAGAATGCCGATTGAGACTATAGGTGTGACTATAGTTAGCGGCGCCTACCGGTTGACCTCCACGAGCAGCACCCAGCTGCTCAGGATCGCCTCCGTGTAGCTCAGCAGGATCCCCGGCACGACCAGGTACAGCCCGGCCAGCCCGACCAGCGCGAGGGTCGCGCCCCCGGCGACGTAGAGCGACGAAGCACCGAGGCACATGGCGACGTCGACGAGCCGGCCCCGCCGGTACTGCCGCTCGGTCCGCTGGAGCACGCGACGGACGAGGAGCGCCAGTGCCGCGAAGGCGATCGCGCCCACCCCGACCACCTCGATCCCGAGCGAGGTGGAGGTCGCGACCGGCACGAGGGTCAGCGAGCCCAGGATGAGGATGGTGACGAGCAGGATCAGCGCCTGCATCGCGCGCAGGACCAGGACGGGGAACTGCAGGATGCGGGTCATGTTGATCGAGATGCCGACGAACAGGAGGCCCGCGAGGGCGGCCGACGCCCCGACTTGGGCGACGAAGAAGTTCTCCCACGCGGCGAGCGGCACCATCCCGCGAGCTCCTCCGTGATCCGGTCGCCCGGTCAGCCGCCCCGCGCTTTAAGACCGGTCGTCGCGGCGCGCGTCCCGGGGCGGGTGGCGCCCCTCTCGGCAGCATCGACGGCCGCCGGGAGGCCCAGGGGCACCGTGCCGCGTGGCGACTGGGCCGGGACGGATTCGAACCGCCGATCTCCGCGTTGTAAGCGCGGCGTCCTCACCGCTAGACGACCGGCCCCGCGCCCCGCGAGGGCGGACCTCGGTCAAGGCGGTGTCGGTGGGCGGGCGGCCCGGTGCCGGACCCGGACCGCCAGCCCGTGGCCGAGCTCCGTCATCATCCGTCCGTCGAGGACGGCCTCGCCGACGCCGGCGAGCTCGGTCTCGCGCCGCAGGACCACGCTGTCACCGGGGCGGATCGCCGGGTCGGCGTCGCGGACCCCCGGGGCGAACAGGTCTCCCGAGAGGGAGAGGCGCGGGTCGACGTCGACCCAGAGGGGTGGCTCGGGGAAGAGCCGGCGCGCGCCGGCGGCCGTGAGGAAGAACAGCCCCCGCTCCTCGCGCAGCGTGGCGAGATCCGAGCGTCCGTCCGTGAGGCGCTGGAACCACGGCCGCCCAGCCAGTCGGAGCGGCGGCGCGAACAATCGCTCGGCGGCGGCGCGGCCGAACTGGACGCTCGCGACCTCGGCGAGCTCCTCGCGCACCACCGCGAGCGGTCCACCGGCGACCGGCGCCTCGGCGGCGAGGGCGTCCTCCAGCGCGGCGCGCAACGCCGCGAGCGCGCTCGCGCTCGTCGTCCGGTCGTCCGGGATCGTCCAGCGGACGCCGGGCGCGGCCTCGAGCGCCGGCGCGAGGAACGCGTACTCGCGCGGGTCCAGGTGGACGACGACCGAGCGGTAGGGCCCGTGCGAGAGCAGGTGCGCGATCCCGGCGAGCACGACCTCCCGTTCGGGCTCCGACCAGTCGCCGGTCACCGGAATGTCGTAGTGCCGGGCGGGGGGGACGTCCTCGAGCTCCTGCGGGACCAGGCCGATCGGGGCGCTCACCGAGACGAGGTGGACCCGCTCGATGGCCGGCAGCCCTTCGAGCGCCGAGGAGAAGCGCCGGTGGGAGTGCGAGCGCCGGTACGGCTTGGTCTTCGAGCAGGGCACGAGTAGGAGGACGCGCTTGGACGGCGGAGGGCGGTATCGCTCGAGCACGCGTCGCCGGAACCGCGCCATCTCGGGCCGACGGAACGACTCGCTGAGGACGTACGTGCGGGGCCGACCGACCACGGGCTCTCGCTCCTCGAGCGCTCCGGCGAGCTCGCGGTCCGCGTAGCGGAGCAATTCGGCGAGCGTCGGTTCGCTCGTCTGCCGGGACTCGACGAGCTCGCGCAGCCGGCCGACGCGCGCCGCGGTCCGCGCTTCGGCCAGGGCCCGAGCGTAGGCGGCCGAGAGCCCGGCGCGACCGGAGGCCACGGTTCCTCCGACGGCCGGATCCGGCTCGTCAAGCTGCTCGGAGCGGGCGGCGGAAGGGTCGAGCCGTCCGAACACCGGATCGAGCCGACCCCCGTCGGCGAGCACCCACCGTCCCTCCGTGTCATCCAGGAGGTCGACGCCGACGTACGCGAGGAATGCGACCCGGTGCGGGAGCGCGACCCGCGGGGCCCAGACGACCGGCCGGCCGCCCCAGCGCTCCCGGATCGCGCGAACCGCCTCGACGAACGGCCGTCCCTCGGCCCACAAGGCCCGGGCGTTCCCGAGCACGATGAGCTCGGGTACGTCCCGGCCCACAGCCTCCCGGGGTCCGGGCGGCAACGGGGCGTGGACCAGCCGGACGCCGGGGGCGACCCGAAGGGCATCGCTCGGGGGGCCGAGTATCTCGGGGGCGAGGACCGGTAGCTCGAGAGGGAGGCGCGCCCCGTCGGCCGACAGCGTCAGGCGCCGCAGGCCCGCCGGCGCCGGAGCGGACTCGAGGTGCAGCCGGGACGAGGGCCCCTCCGGGGGGCCGGCAACGGCGATCTCGGGCGTCCGGACCCAGAGCTCGCCGAGCGGGGCCCGGCCGAGAAGGCAGAGCCCGTCCTGTCCTTCGATCGAGCGGGCGCCGGGCATCGCGGAGGGCGGCCACCCGCTCCCGCGGCTTAACCTTCCCGAGGCCGGCGGTCGGTTACGGGAGGAGGGGCCGCGGACCGAAGGGGACGAAGACGGCGAGGACGACCCCGGCGAGGAAGATCGCCCCGAGAGCGAAGTGCCGCTCGAACGGCAGCCGGGTCTCGGTCGGGCGCCGCGCGAGGTCCCGGTCCGTGAGCGCGGCGAGCCCGGCCATCGCGGCCAGCGCGACGTAGTACGGGAGAGCGAGCCCGACCGCGAGGCCGAAGAGGGCGAGCAGGGCGAGCGCCGCCGCATGGAAGAGCGGAACGAGCCGGGCGGCGGTCGCGGTGCCGACGGCCGCCGGCAGCGAACGAAGGCCGAGCTCCCGGTCGCTCGCGAGGTCCCCGAGGGAGTGGATCGTCTCGAACGCAGTCCCCCACGCGAGGAGGGCGCCGACCGCTAGGAGGGCGGGGAGCGGCAGCGTGCCACGGACCGCGACGTACGCGGCCGCGGGCGTGATCGACTCGACCAGACCGAGGAACACGGTGGTCAGCGACGTGACCCGCTTGGTATAGCTGTAGCCGAGGACCAGGAGGAGCGCGAGAGGCGCGAGCGCGAAGGCGAGCGGGTTCAGCAGGTACGCCGCACCCAGGAGGACCCCTCCGCTGGCGGCCGTGATCGCGAGCGCGAGGCCCGGGCGCGCGCGGCCCGCCGGTAGCAGGCGATCACGGGTACGGGGGTTGCGCGCGTCGATCACGCGGTCCGCCCAGCGGTTGAAGCTGTGGCCGGCGTTCCGTGCGGCGACGAACGCGATCACGACCAGGACGAAGGTCCGGAGGCTCGGAAGCCCGTTCGCCGCGAGGAGGAGGAAGCCGAGCGCGAAGGTCAGGTTGAGCCCGAGGTTCTGGATCTCGAGGAAGCGGGCGAGCTCCCGCACCGCCGACCGGGGCCGAGCGTCGGGGGCGCTCACCGAGGCGCCCCGCCCAGCAGTCGGGCGAGCGCGGGATCGTCCCGTATCGCCGCTTCCGCGCGGCGGGCGGCGTCCGGGTCCGAGCGGATCTCCTCCGGCCAGGGTCGAGGGAAGCCATCGTCCGCCCGCTTGCGGGTCGCATCGATGCCGACCTTGCCCCCGAGGTTCGGGATCGCGTTGGAGATCGACAGCTGGTCGACCGGTCCCTCGACGAGCTCGAGGTCACGGGCCGGGTCCGCCTGGAGCCCGACGCGGTAGAGGACCTCGGAGAGATCGTGGACGTTCACGTCGTCGTCGACGATGACGAGGTAGCGCACGAACATCATCTGGCCGAGGCCCCAGAGGGCGTGCATCACCTTGCGCGGCTGTCCCGGATACGACTTGCGGATCGAGACGATCCCGACGTTGATGAACAACCCGGGCACGGGCAGGTCCATGTCGACGATCTCGGGCAGGACGAGGCGCACGACCGGCAGGAAGATCCGCTCGATCGCCTTGCCGAGCACGGCGTCCTCGGTGGGGGGCTTGCCGGTCACGGTGGCGAGGTAGACCGGCCGCTCCCGGCGGGTGATCCGGCCGACGTGGAAGACCGGGAAAGGCTCGGGCGAGGAGTAGTAACCGGTGTGGTCCCCGAAAGGACCCTCGATCCGCTCCTCGGCGGGGTCGACGTAGCCCTCGAGCACGATCTCGGCCCGCGCCGGCACCTCGATCGGGACCGACCGTGCCGGAACGACCTCGAGCGGCTCGCCGCGCAGGAAGCTCGCGAAGGCAAAGTTCGAGATGCCCTCGGGCACCGGCGCGAGACCGGAGAGCACGGTGGCCGGGTCTGCGCCGATCACCGCCGCCACCGGCATGCGCTCGCCGCGCGCGGCCCACTTGCGCAGGTTGTTCCGGCCGACCCGGTGCAGCTGGGCGTGGAAGCCGAGCGTGTCCGGTCCGTACTGCTGCAGCCGGTAGATGCCCGTGTGGGGCTCGCCGGTATCGGGGTCGGTGGTGATCACGATCGGGAAGGTGATGGTCCGCCCGCCGTCCTTCGGCCAGCACTTGAGGATCGGTAGGCGATCGAGGTCGACGCTCGCCTCCTCCACCTCCTGGCACGGACCGGAACGCACGCGCTTCGGCGCGAGCGAACGCAACGTCGCGAGCGCCTCGATCGTCCCGGAGAGGTCGCGCACCGCGGCGACGATCCCCGCGGGCGGCCGCAGGTGGACGAGGCGCGCGATCCGATCGGCGACCCGATCGAGGTCGGGGGCGTCCAGCGCGAGCGCGATGCGTCGCGGGGAGCCGAGCAGGTTCGTGACGACCGGCATCGACGCGCCGGGGACCGACTCGAACAGGAGCGCCGGCCCGTCCGCCCGGACGGCCCGCTGCGTGACCTCGGTGATCTCGAGGTCGCGCGCGACCGGGCGCCGCACGCGGACGAGCTCGCCCGCGCCCTCGAGCCGCTCGAGGAACTCGCCGAGGTCCCGGAACGTCATGGGGGCGGCCGAGCCGTCCGGCTTATTTAACCGACCGAGCGCGCCGTCCGAGGGTTCATATCGGAACCTCGGGTCCGGCGGCCGATGCAGTCGATCACGCTCGAGTTTCGCAGCGAGGATCTCGCACTCCTCGGCATCATCCCGCCGGGGCTCTTCGCGAAGTACGAGGAGATCGAGCTCCTCGAGACGCTGCGGCTCGAGCAGGGCTGGCGGCTGCAGCTGTTGCGGGTGCGCCGTCGGGGGCCCCTGCGCACCGCGGCGGAGCTGGAGCGGGAATCTCGCCGCATCCGCGCGCTCTACGGGCTCGAGAGCTTCGAGCTCGTGGAGCGACGGCCGCGCAGCCGCGACTACATCGTGCTGGTGCGCCAGCGCAATCCCGAGCGGCTGCGGCGACTGTTGAGCCTGGCCGGCGGCGAGATCGCTCCGACGGCCCCGTTCCGCCTCGACGCCGAACGCGTGATCGCGTCGTTCCGGGGCGAGGAGCGGGCGCTGCGCCGCGTCTTGCGCCGGCTCGACCGCGAACAGTTCCCGTACCGGGTCCTGCGCGCTTCGGGTCGTCCGTTCGCCCCGGGCGGCTCACCCGAGGCGCTCACCCCGCTGCAGGCGGCGCTCCTCGGCCGCGCCTGGGTCCTCGGCTACTACGCGGTCCCCCGCCGGGTCACCCTCAGCCGGCTCGCGCGACTGACCGGCCGGAGCCCGCCCGCCCTCGGAAAGGTGCTCCGCCGCGCCGAGGGCCGCCTGGTCGCCCGCTGGCTCGCCTCGGAGGGCGAGGTGCCCGCGGAGGGGCACGGCCCCGGCGGGTCCGCCCGGGAAGCGTAAAGAGAACTCCCCGCTCCCCGCGAGCGTGCCCCGCGCCCCACCGACCGTCGTCGTCGAGCGCGTCGCGGACGCGCCCGACGTCGGGCAGCCGGCCCGGGCGACGCCGGGGTCGGCCGGCTTCGACCTCGCCGCCGCGGAGATCGTCGAGCTCGTCCGCGACCGGGTGTCGCTGGTGCGGACCGGCCTCCGGGTGCGCTGCCCGCCCGGGACGTTCCTCGAGGTGCGGCCCCGCAGCGGGCTGAGCGCGCGCGGCGTCCTGATGGTCAACGCCCCCGGTACGATCGACCGGGACTACTCCGGCGAGGTACGCGTCCCGCTCACCTACCTGTTCCCGGGCTCCTACCGCATCGAGGTCGGCGACCGCATCGCCCAAGTCCGGCTTGTCGACGACCGACCGACCCGCTTCCGCCCGGGCCGCGTGGGGGCGGTACGGGGCCGGACCGGCGGGTTTGGCAGCACCGGCCGCTAGCCGGTCGAATAGAGCGTAGTCTGCACGGTCTTCGGCTTCGGCGGCGGGAGGCCACGACCGCGGGCGGCCTCCTCCTGGACCTCCTCGAGCATCGCGTGCATGCGTCGCTCGCGGGCGGTGGCCGCGCGCTGGAGACCGACGTCCCGCGTGCCCTGGGCGACGAGGACCACGACGCGACCGGTCCGGGCGCGGCCGGTGCGCCCCCGCCGTTGGATCGTGCGGATCACGTCCGGGGTCGGTTCGTAGAAGATGACGAGGTCGGTCGCCGGCACGTCGAGCCCTTCCTCCGCGACCGAGGTCGCGACCAGCACGTTTAGGGCGCCGGAGCGAAAGCCGTCGAGGACCCGGATCTGCTCGCGCTGGCTCAGCCCGGCCTCCTCCCCCCGCGCGGCCTGCCCGACGAACCGGGCGGCCCGCACCCCGGGATTTCCGAGGCGAGCGAACGCATCGACCAGACGGTCGACGGTGTCGCGGTACTGGGCGAAGACGATGGCGCGCGCCGGCGGGTTCCGGCGGAGCTCGTCGACCACGATCCGCTGGGCGGTCGCCAGCTTCGGATGCTCGAGCGTGAGTCCCGCGAGCCGCCGCGTGACCTCCACGACATCCGGATCGGAGAGGAACGCGCGCTGGGCCGGGGTCGTGCGTCGGCCGGGCACCGGTGCCTGGCGCGCCAGGAACTCCCGGAGCGAGGCGACCCCCTGGCTCTCGATGAGCTCGAGGGCGTGAAGGGACTTCATCGCCGTCGCCTGCGCGGTGACCGCGCGCCAGAGCTCGGGCGCGGGGTTCCCGCTCGCGCGGGCGCCGCCGATCGCCGCGTGCAGGCGGCTGCCGGCGTCCAGGAGCGCGCGACGGCCGACCTCGCCGGCCGGCACCAGGTTGAGCCGGCGGAGCGTGTCGATCGGCCGCTGCGCCGCGGCGCGGAGCCGGATCGCGAGGTCCCGGACCTCCACGGGCACCGGTACCTCGACCGTCTCCACGCCGATCCCGTGGATGTACGGGACCACGTCCGGCGAGCGATCGGTCCGGTACTCGAATCGCTCGATGTCGAGGTGGTTCCACACCTCCCGGATCCGAGCGAGCGAGCCTCCAGGGGAGGCGGTCATCGCCAGCACCCGGGCGCGGGGCCCGTCGCGGTTCGCCCTCCCAATCCCCACGTACGGGTAGTCGCCGACCGCCCGGTGGGCCTCGTCGAAGACGATCAGCCCGAACGTGTCGAGCGGGAAGGTCCCGCCGGTGAGATCGTTCGCGATCACCTGCGGGGTCGCGACGACGACCTGCGGGGGCGCCAGCAGCGCGGCCCGTCGGGCCGGGGCGATTGCGCCGGTCAGGGTCAGCGGCTCGGGGGCGAACAGGGTCGCGGCGACGCTGCGCGCGTGCTGCACCACGAGGGGTCGCGTCGGGGCCAGGAACAGGACCGAGCGGGTGGGGCCGTCGAGCAGGGACTGGGCGATGACGCGGAGCGCGATCGCGGTCTTGCCGAGACCGGTCGGCAGCACTACGAGCGTGTTGTGGGCGACGGCGGTCGCGGCGATCCGTTCCTGGTAGGCGCGGTCCTCCAGGACGCCGGGGCGGATCCGCGCATGCTCGACGGTCGCCACCGGCCGACCCCGCCGCCGCTGGAGCGGCCGGGGCTTTATTAGGGGCCAGCTAGGCGGGGCCGATGCTCCCGCTGCTCGTCGTCGTGCTCCTGCTCGTCGGCGCGGCGCTCGTCCTGCTCTACCAGGGAGCGGCGATCGTGCTCGCGCTCCAGATCACCCGGCTCGGGCCGGCCGCGCCGGCGCGCCCGGGGGCCGCCGACCGGCGGGTCAGCGTGGTGATCGCCGCCCGGAACGAAGCGAACGACCTCGGGCCCACGCTCGACGCGCTGCTGGCGCAGGACTATCCCGCGCTCGAGGTCGTGGTCGTCGACGGCGGATCCACCGACGGGACGCGCGAGGTCATCGAGCGGCGGGGTCCGCGGGTCCGCCGGGTCGAGGAGCCGTCGCTGCCCGCAGGCTGGGTGGGCAAGAACTGGGCGTGCTGGACCGGCGCGAACGCGACGCACGGGGACTGGCTGCTCTTCCTGGACGCCGACGTGCGGCTCGCCCCCGCGGCCGTGCGCACGGTGATCGACTGGGCGACGCGAGAGCACGCGGACCTCGCCTCGATCGGCCCGCAGATCGAGATGGTCGGGTTCTGGGAGCGGGTCGTCCTGCCGTTCTACGTCCAGGTGGTGCTGACCTACTTCCGCACCCCCCGGATGCACCGGCCCGGCTCGCGCGCGGCGATGGCCAACGGCCAGTGCTGGCTGACGCCGCGATCGGACTACTTCGCTCTCGGCGGCCACGAGGCCGTGCGCGGTCGGGTGCTCGAGGACGTCGCGATCGCCCGCCGCTACCGTGACGCGGGGCGGCGACTGCGCTTCGCCTGGACGCCGGAGCTCGGCCGTACGCGCATGTATACCGACCGGCGCGAGATGTTCGAGGGACTCCTCAAGAACGTACACGGGCTCGACTTCTCCGCGGCGCGGATGGTCGGCTTTCTGGCCGGGCTCGTCGGGCTCTTCCTCCTTCCGCTCGGCCTGCTCCCGCTTGGCCTCCTGAGCGGGAGCCTCGTGCTCACCGCGGTCGGGGCGTTCCTCTACGTCGCGCTGTTCGGCAAGCACGTCGCCTTCAACGCCGGCATCGGGGCTTCGGCGGCCTACGGGCTCCTGTTCCCGCTCGCCGTGGCCTGGTACGTCGTGCTCGTGACGACCTCGCTCGTGCGCGGCGTCCGGGGCCGACCGGTGGCCTGGAAGGGCCGCCAGTACGCGCTCGACCGCTGAGCGTTCGCGAAGGGCTATCTCCTCGAGGGTGCTCGGCGCGGACCGACGATGGCGGCGACGACGGACGCGACGTTCGAGCTGTTCATCGGGGGACGCGAGGTGCCCTCGTCGAGCGGCCAGCGCGAGCCGCTCACCGATCCCGCGACGGGCGAAGCGGTCGCCACGGTCGCCGTCGGCACCCCGGACGACGCCCGCGCGGCGATGGAGGTCGCGGAGCGCGCGTTCCGCGATTCGAACTGGTCGACCGATGACGGCGCCCGGCGCGCGCGCGCCCTGCGCCGGCTCGCCGACCTGCTCGAAGCGCAGTCCGAGGCGTTCGCCCGCCTCGAGACGCGCAACGAAGGCAAGCCGCTGCGCGAGTCGCGCGTGGACATCGGCTACGTCGTGCGGACCCTGGAGTACTGCGCGGGCTTGGCCGACAAGATCGAGGGCGAGACGATCCCGGTGCCGGGCGCACGCTTCGACTACACGGTCCGCGAGCCGCTCGGCGTGACCGTGCATATCGCGCCCTGGAACTATCCGCTGCTGCTCTCCGTCCGCTCGGTCGCGCCCGCGCTCGCGGCGGGGAACGCGGTGGTGCTGAAGCCGGCGAGCCTGACCCCGCTCAGCGCGATCGCGTTCGCCCGGCTCGCGCACGAGGCCGGGATCCCCGATGGGATCCTGAACGTCGTGATCGGCCGCGGCCGGGAGGTCGGCGAGGCGCTCGTCGGAGATCCGCGATGCGGCTCCGTGACGTTCACGGGCAGCGGGGAGGTCGGCCGGCGGATCGCCGAGCTCGCCGCGCAGCGCATGGTCCCCGCCACGCTCGAGCTCGGCGGCAAGGGACCCGCGATCGTGCTCGCGGACGCCGACGTGGAGCGCGCCGCGCGGGCGATCGGCTACGGCATCTTCGGCAATGCCGGGCAGATGTGCTGGGCGGCCTCGCGCCTGATCGTCCACGAGAGCCTGCGCGCCCCGCTCGTCGAACGGGTGCGAGCGATCGCCGAGGGGCTGCGGCTCGGCCCCGGGCTCGAGGACGGGGTGGAGATGGGACCGCTCGTCTCGCGCGAGCAGGCCGATCGGGTCCTCGGCTACGTGGACGACGCGCGTTCGAGCGGCGGGACCGTCGTGACCGGAGGGACCCGGGCGAGCGACGGCGCGCTCGCGGCCGGCCACTTCGTCCGGCCGACCGTGCTCGCGGACGTCCCCCCGGACGCCCGGGCCGTCCGGGAAGAGATCTTCGGCCCGGTCCTCACGGTCTCCTCGTTCACGGACCCGGACGAGGCGGTCCGGGAGGCGAACCGGACCCCGTACGGCCTCCTCGCCACCCTCTGGACGCGCGAGCTGGGCCTCGCCCACTCCCTCGCCCGCCGCATCGAGGCCGGGATGGTCGTCGTGAACGAGGCGCCCGTCACCTTCCCGCAGGCGCCCTTCGGCGGATTCAAGGGGAGCGGCCTCGGCTTCGAGCAGGGCACGCGCTCGCTCGAGGCGTACTCCCGTCGCAAGAACGTCCTCGTGAACCTGGGAGCGCCGAAGACCCGGCCGAAGGCGTAGGCGGCGCGGGCGCTCCGCGGCCGCGCGGTTCGTACGAAAGCCGAAAAGGCCCTGCCCGGGTCGAGCGCGGCGCCGATGGCCGGTAGCGCTCCGTCCCCGGGCACCTGGGGCGCCTGCCGGTTCTGCGGCGTCGCGGTCGCTCCCGGCGCGGCGCGCTGCGGGATCTGCGGGGCGGCCGACCCGGTCCCCGCCGAGCGGGTCCCGAGCGCGCCGGCGTCCGTGCGTCGCCGGCTGCGGCTGACGGGCCTGCTGCGCTCGGTCATCGTGATCGCCGTCGTCGTCGCGCTCGCCTACACCCTGATCGCCGCGGCGATCAGCGGTCCGCCGGTCGTGGCCGACCCGCTCACGACCGCGGCGACCTACGTCCTGGGGCCGGGCAACTACACCGTGATCGCGGGCAACATCACCGGCGGGGACTTCGTGATCGGTAACTGGTCGTCGGTGAGCCCGCCCGGGATGAACATCGCCATCTCGGTCTACAACTCGAGCCAGTTCTCCTACTTCATCACCGGCCAGGGCTCGCCCGGCGTCCAGTGGAACAACACGCCGACCTGGCAGGGCCGGATCGTCTTCAGCGCGCCGTACACGGACATGTACTACTTCGTGATCACGAACCCGCTGCCGGCGGCCTCGCACCTCAGCGTGGCGGTCTACGTCGCGACGGAGTACGAGTCGAACGTCGGCGACGACGGGTTCGCGGACTGACGACCGCTCCGCGCCCGGCCTAGTCGGCCGGGCCGTCCACCGCGGGAGGCGCGGGCGGCGCGGTGAACTCGGTACGCTTGAGGTACTCGGGCGGCACCTGGTCGACCAGGTAGACCGTCTTGCCCGCCTGCATGATCACGATCCCGTCGGCGCGGGCCCGGCCCGCGTCGACCTCGAGGATCACGGGCGAGGGGGTGCGGACCGAGCCCGCCGAGTGGGCGTCGAGGGCGGTCTTCGACAGGTGGACCTTGCGACGGTCGGACGGCTTGAGCCCGACCTCGAGCACGATCGCCGCCTCGTCCGCCGTCACGGGATAGTACAGGTGCTCCGGGATGTTCTGCGTCGGCAGGTCCAGTTCGACCTCGACCGTGTGGGCGTACGTCGCCCGGATCCGGTCGTCCCGGACCTCGTAGCGCCCCTTGGGGTCGGTCTCGGCGATGGCGACCAGGTGCACGACCCGCAGCCAGTGGTAGGCCGGATGCTTCTGCGCGATCGCCCGGACGATCTGGTTGAGCGCGATCCAGCCGTGCGCGTCGATCGTCAGCTGGTAGCGGTCGGGGAAGTGGCGGAGGATGCCGGTGAGGATGCGGCCGAGGTGGTCGAGCTCCCGGTCGTTCATCAGGAACTTCCCAGGCTGCTGACAGACCGGGCACGAGTCCGCCCGGAAGAATCCGTGCTGGGCGCACTCCTTCAGCATCGCCCGCGCTCTCCGACTACGCCTTGACCTTGTCCGCCTTCTTCTCGAAGTCCGTCAGCAGGTCGCCGTAGAGGTCGGCGAGGTCCTTGAGCACGCGCTTGAGCACCTGCTGCGGCTTCTCGCCCTTCGTCCGGACGAGGAGCGTCGGTCGCTCCAGGTACGGGTGCCCCAGGTAGTAGCGGGCCTCCACGACCTTCTCCTCCTTCTGGAGGGCTTCGACCAGCGGGATCAGCAGCGTCTCCTCGCCGCGCGGCAGCTCGAAGCGGAGGAGATCGTTCGACTTCTCGACGACGCGGATCTCCATCAGGCCACCGGAAGCGGGCCCACCCGGGGTCGGTTCTTAAGGGTAGCGGCGTACGTGCCCTCGCGCACGGGTGCGACGGCGGCGCGGGCTCGCCCGCGCGTCCGGTTCCGACGCGGCTATAACCGCGGTCGCTTCCTCGAGCCCGGGCCGGATGAGATTCCTTGTCGTGGGCGGCGGCGCGCGCGAGCACGCGATCGCCTCGGCGCTGGTTCGGGCCGAGGCCGAGGTCGCGGTCGCGAGCGCGAACGCGAACCCGGGCCTCGAGCGCCTCGCCCGCGCGAGCGCCCGGATCGACCCGACGGACCCGGAACGGGTCGTGACGTTCGCGCGGGCGCAGCGGACCGAGGTCGCGGTCATCGGTCCCGAGGCCCCGCTCGCGCGGGGAGTCGCCGACGCGCTTCGCTCGGCGGAGATCCCGACCGTCGGGCCGTCCCGGGACGGCGCGCAGATCGAGACCTCGAAGCTGTTCTGTCGCGAGCTGCTGCGACGCCACGACCTCGCGGTCTCGCCGCGCTGGATCGCTCCGGCGAGCGTCGAGGAGGTCGATCGGGCGGTGGCGGAGTTCGGGGCCCCGCTCGTCGTGAAACCGAGTGGCCTCACCGGCGGCAAGGGGGTCTGGGTCCAGGGCGCGGACTTCACGGAGCCGCGCGAGGGCGCGACGTACGCGAAGTCGATTCTGATCCAGGGAGGCCGGGTCCTGCTCGAGGAGAAGCTCGAGGGCGAGGAGTTCAGCCAGATGGCGTTCGTGACCGACGACGGCGTCTACCCGATGCCGGCGGTCCAGGATTACAAGCGCGCCCTGGAGGGCGATCGCGGCGGCAACACTGGCGGCATGGGCTCCTACTCGCAACGCGACCACACGCTGCCGTTCCTCCCGAGCGCCGATCGCGAGCGGGCGGTCGAGATCGTGCGCCAGACCGCGCAGGCGCTCCGCGCCGACGGGATTCCCTACCGCGGGATCCTCTACGGGGGGTTCATGCTCACGGCCCAGGGGCCACGGCTGGTCGAGTTCAACGCCCGCTTCGGGGACCCGGAGGGGATCAACGTGCTGACCCTCTACGAGGAGGGCGACTTCGCCGAGCTCCTCGCGGGCGTCGCGGGGGGTCGGGTCGACCCGACGCTCGTGCGCTTCCGCCTGCGCTCGACCGTGGTGAAGTACGTGGTGCCGCCGGGCTACGGCGACCGCCCGCGGCCGGGGGGCCTCCTCGAGCTCGACGTTCCGGCGATCGAGGCCGATGGGGTCCACGTGATGTACGGCGAGGTCGACGCGGCCGGTCCGATGACCGTCCGCCTCTCCTCCTCCCGCGGCGTCGCGCTCGTCGGGGAGGCGAGCGCGATCCACGAGGCGTCGGCCCGCGTCGAGAACGCGCTGGCGCACCTGACCGGCGAGTTCTACGTGCGTCACGACGTCGGGACCAAGGCCGATCTGCAGCGCCATGTCGAGCACATGCGGCAGCTCTTCGCGCCGGGCGCCAAGCCGAGTCCGCTACCGCTGAGCGTGGCGCCGCCGGACGCGCCCCCGTCGAGCGCGGGCGCGCCCGACCAGCGGCTCGACTGACGGGCGAGGCGGAGCGGGGGACCGGGCGCATGGACCTGTTCACCCACGTCATCTTCGGCTACCTGCTCTCCTTCGTCCTGTGGGGGCCGGCGGCCCCCCAGTACATCGCCGCCGGCGCGCTCGCCGCCGGCCTACCGGACGCGGACATCCTGTTGTTCCCGCTCACGCGCTGGTTCCCCCGCCTCCACCACCGCGGCATCGTCCACACGGTGCTCGGGGTCACCGTGATCGCGGCCGTGGGGAGCCTGCTCGTCCCGTACCTGCCGTACTTCACCCACGCCTCGACGCTCCTCTACTTCGTCGCCATGGAGGTCGGTGGCCTCTCCCATCTCGCGCTCGACGGCTTCACGAACTACGCGGTCGCCCCCCTCGAGCCGTTCGCGCGCCGGACGCTGAAGCTGGACGCCGACCTCGCGGTCAACCTCGTGACGATCGCCCTGACCGCCGGCACCCTGGTCGTCCTGATCGCCGAGCACGGCACGGTCGCCTTCAACGTCTGGGTCTCCACCGCCTGGATCCTCGTCGGGATCTACGGCGGCTACCTGCTCCTGCGGGGCGTCGCCCGCTGGCGCGCCGGCGTCGCCGGGCGCCGGGAAGGCTACGCCGCCGTGCTGCCGAGCGCGAGCCCGTGGCGCTGGCTGCTCGTCGACGAGTCCGACGGTCCCGAGCGCTACCGGATCCGCTACAGGGAGCTCTCGCTCGGCGGCGGTCCGTCCGGCCCGGAGCACTCCCTGGAGGTACGCAAGCTGCCCACGGCCCCGGGCCCGGTCGACTCGCCTCTCGCCGCGCTCGAACGTACCTACCGGGCGGCGATGGCGAAGAACGAATGGCTGGCGGAGAACTACCACGCGGGCGCGGCGCTCGAGCGCGGGAACGTCTACGAGGTGTTCTGGTTCCTGATCGGCGCCGGTGGACTGCGTCGAGCCTTCGGCGTGCGCGGCGAGATCGACCGCGCGACCGGGGCGATCTCGCTGCGCTCGGGCCTCTTGCGCCTTCCGCCGGAGGTCCGGGGAGTGCCCTGAGCCCGCGGCCGCCCGCCCAGCGTTAAATACCGTGCGCCCGGTGATACCTCCTTCCCATGTTCTGCCCCCAGTGCAAGCGGCTCATGCGGCCCGACCGGGTCGCCGGGGTCTGGAGATGCTCGGCCTGCGGTGCCGAGGTCCCGCTCGGCCGCGGGGTCGAGGTCGGCCGCTCGACCCCGAAGGGACGTGAGGTGGCGGTCGTCGACGAGGCGAAGGCGGCGACGCTGCCGACCGCGGACGAGCTCTGCATGAAGTGCGGGAACACGCGGGCGTTCTGGGTGCTGCGCCAGACGCGGGGCTCGGACGAGCCCGAGACCCGGATCTTCGAGTGCACGAAGTGCGGCTACAAGTGGCGGGAGTACCAGTGAGCGCCCCGCCGTTCGCCTCCGTGAGTTCGGTCTTCGCTGCGGATGCGCTCGGCCGGGCCGTGCGCCTGCGCGGCTGGGTCAGCCGCTCGCGCTCCTCGGGCGGCATCCTCTTCGTCCACCTGCGGGACCGCAGCGGCACCGTCCAGGTCACCGGCCGGCGGGACGTGCTGGGCAGCGAGCCGTTCGAGGCGGCCGAGCACGTCCAGGTCGAGGGAGCGATCGAGGTCGACGGGACGGTGGCGGACGACCCCCGCGCTCCGGGCGGCCGCGAGGTGCGCGCCCGACAGATCCACGTCGTGGACGCCGGCGCACCGTTCCCGATCTTCCAGGAACAGACCGAGGAGTTCCGCCTGGACAAGCGCCACCTCGTGATCCGCTCGAGCCAGCACGTCGCGACGTTCCGCGTGAAGGCGGAGCTCCTGCGCGTGCTGCGCACGTTCCTCGAGGGCGAAGACGTGCTCGAGACGACGCCCCCGATCCTCACCGGGAACCCCGCGGAGGGCGGGGCCGAAGCGTTCACGATCGACTACTTCGGGCGTCCGGGCTTCCTGTCGCAGTCGGCCCAGCTCTACCTGGAGGCGATGATCGTCCCGCACGAGCGCGTCTACGCGCTCACGCCGTCGTTCCGCGCCGAGAAATCCCGCACGAGCCGCCACCTCACCGAGTACCAGCATCTCGAGGTCGAGCTCGCCTGGACGGACCTGGACGCCCTGCTCGAGTTCGTCGAGCGCATGATCGTCGCCGCGTGCCACGGGGTCGCCGAGCGCCGGGCCGACGAGCTGCGCGCGCTCGGGCGGCCCCCCGAGGAGCTCCTGGCCATGCACGCGCCGTTCCCGCGCACCAGCTATGCCGACGCGCTCGAGCGGCTGAAGGGCCTCGGCTTTCCCGTGGCGTGGGGCAGCGATCTCGGCACGGCGGAGGAGCGCGCCCTGACGCTCGAGTCGGCCGCCCCGCTGTTCGTCACGCGGTTCCCGCGCGAGCTCAAGGCGTTCTACATGCGCCGGTCGCCGGGGGATCCGCGGACGGTGGAGGCCGCGGACCTGCTCGCGCCCGAGGGTTACGGCGAGATCGTCGGCGCCTCGTGCCGCGAGACGGACCTACAGGGACTCCAGGAGCGCCTGCACGCCATCGGCGCGAACGTCGCCGACTACGAGTGGTACCTCGACCTGCGCCGGCACGGCAACGTCCCGCACGCGGGCTTCGGCCTCGGCATCGAGCGCCTGCTGCGCTGGATGCTGCGCCGCGAGCACATCCGAGAGACGACGCCGTTCCCGCGGACGCCGTCCCGCCACACGCCGTGAGCGGTCTCCGGCGCTTTTAGCGCCCGAGGGGTTCGCGCGGGCGTGCGGTTCCCGCATCATCCGGCGAAGCACGCGCGGCCCGCGCTGTTCACGCCGCAGCCGTTCCTGGCCTACCGGCGCCGGCTCGGCGCGCCGATCGCCCGCGCGCCTCCGCAGATCGTGCTCGGGTTCGCGCCGAATCGCGTGCGGCGGGCCGCGGCGCGCCTCGGCGCCCGGCCGATCCCCGACGCGACGGACCTGTTCGTGAGCGGCCGCGGGCCGGCGGCGATCGGTCTCGCCGCGACGCGGGGGGTCGGAGGGCCGGCGCTCGCGATCGCGGTCGAGGAGCTCGCGGCGATCGGCGCCCGTCGGTTCCTCTCGGTCGGCTTCGCGGGTTCGCTGGCCGCCGAGCTCGAGGTCGGCACGACGGTCCTGTGCTCGCGGGCGCTGCGGGACGAGGGCACCTCGTTCCACTACGCGCGGCCGAGCACGTGGGCGTGGCCGACGCGCGAGCTCTACCTCCGTCTCGCCGACCGGCTGCGCCGCCTCCGGGTCCCGTTCGCGGTCGGGAGCAGCTGGACCGTGGACGCGCCGTACCGCGAGACGATCGCCGAGGTGCGCAGCGTGCGCGCGCGCGGGGTGCGGACGGTCGAGATGGAGGCGAGCGCGCCGTTCACGGTCGCCCGGGTGCGCGGGCGACAGTCCGCGGCCCTGTTCACCGTCAGCGACCTGCTCGACGAGCGCGGCTGGACGCCGAGGCCAACGACCCGCTCGATCGATTGTTCCCGCTCGCGGTCGCGGCGCTCCGGGCCCTCGGCCCCCCGCCGGCGACGCGGGCCCGGCGCGAGCGCGCACGCACCGCGCGCCCCCGAAGGGGCAAGGTTCAATAGCGCGGCTGCGCGTTCCCGCGCCACGCTCCTTCGTCGGAGTTCGTAGCATCGTGGGACAGCACGGTTCGGACCACGGAGGGGAGCGAGCGCCCGCGCCCGGCCAGAAACCGTCCGCGGTCGTCGAGCGGATCACGCACCAGGACGTCGCCGAGATCTGCGGCCTCTATAAGCGCGTGTGGGACGCGCCGCCGGTCGGGGGGCTCCCGAACGAACTGCTCAAGTCCTGGCAGCCGAGCCCGCTCGAGTTCACGAGCTGGATGGAGGGCGTGACCTACTTCGCGGCGCGACGCGAGGGACGCCTGGTCGGGGTCATCGGCTGCGAGATCTCGCTGGGGAGCTGCCGCATCGTCAATCTCGCGGTCGATCCGGACGCGCGAAGGGCCGGCGTGGGGACGGCGCTCGTGGCCGCGGCCGTCGAGTGGGGCCGCCACGCGAACGCGAAGGAGGTCTGGGGCAGCGCGCTGGCGCGCTTCGTCGCGGTCGCGGCGCTCTTCAAGCACCTGGAATTCGCCGAGTGCGGCGTGCTCCACCAGCACGAGTGGGGCGAGGACGTCCGCCTCTTCGAGCGGACGCTCTAGCGCCGCGCGAGCGTCGAGCGGGGCGAGCGGCCGGGGGGCGCCCCGTGCGTCTGCTGCAGCGCCCGCAGCCGGCGGAGGCCCTCTTCGGGATGGCCGCGGAAGAACTCGCGCGCCCCGCGCGCGAGCTCGCTCGCCTCGAGCTCGGTCGCGATCCCGTGGGCCCGCTCCTCGAGGAGGAAGTCGCCGTAGTCCGCGATGTAGCGCGGGAGGCCGGCCTTGAGCCGGTTGACCGCCTGCAGGCGGAGCTGCCGGATCTGCTGCTTGAGCGGCGCGAGCTTGCCCGCGCGCAGCTCGCCCTCGAGATCGTCCGCCGAGAACGCCGGGTCCTGCGGGGGCTCGACCCCGAGGGCCTGCATGTCGCGCAGCAGCGCCACGACCCGCTCGAGCTCGTCCCGGGCCTGGTCGAGGTGACGCTCCTTGAGCGTCACGACCCGGTCGACCTGCTGGAACGTCGCGATCGCCTGGGCCACGTCGCCGGTCCGAGCGGCGTGCAGCGTCTCCTCGATCTGCTCGCGCTCGAGCCGGCTGTCGACGGCGTAGGCCTCGAGGCGGGCCAGCCGGGCCTTCGTGCGCTTCTCCCACTCCTCGAACGCCGTGACGATCCGCTTCTGCGCGATCCGCTCGATCCCGCGCACCGCCTCGGCCCACGGTTCCGGGTTCGCGGAGCTACGGGCGGCGTCCTCGGCCCACGCCGGCAGCCGCGGGATGGAAACGCCGAGCGGTCCGGCCCCTTCCGCCCACTGCGCGATACGGGTCAGGCGCCGGGCGAGCTCGCCGGCGAACGGGTTCGGGGCCGAGGGTACCGCGCGCCGCGGCAGCCCCCGGCCGCCGCGAAGGGTCGACGCCGGCACGACCGGTGGTGCCTCGGCCCCGGGCTCGGCCGGCGCCTCCTCGACGGGCGCCGGGGCGCCCGGCGGCGCGGGATCGAGTACGGTCGCGGGTACCGGATCGATCGGGGTGTGGCAGCTCGGGCAGACAAGGACGTCCGGCCCGATCGCCGCCCCGCAGTGCGGGCAGGCGGACGGAGGGTCCGTCATCGGATACGGAGAGGTATGCAGGGGGTGAGATTTGAACTCACGAACTCCTACGAGACCAGGACCTCAACCTGGCGCCTTTGACCAAGCTGGGCCACCCCTGCACGCCGGTCGCGGCTACGGTGCCCCTGCGATAAGTCTTGCGAAGCGCCTCCTCCACGGGAGTCGAGAACGCACGACGGCACGCAAAAAGCCTTGTACGGAGGCGCGGTGGCCGCCCGCCTATGGCCGACGCACGGCAGCGGCCGTTCGACGCGGTGGGCGCGACCGTGTTCATCGGCCTCAAGCCGACCATGACCTACGTCTTCCAGGTCGTCACGCAGCTCAACAGCGGGGCCGGCGAGGTAGTCGTCCGGGCGCGCGGCAACGCGATCGCGAAGGCGGTGGACGTGGTCGAGGTGGTGCGCCGCCGCTTCCTCGAGGGTCAGGTCGCGGTCGGATCGATCTCGATCGGCACCGAGCGCCTGGTCAACCGCGAGGGGCGCGACGCGAACGTGAGCGCGATCGCGATCCCGCTCATCCGGACGGGCCCGGCACCCGCCGCGCCGGGGCCGGCTGCGGCGCCGGCGCCGGGCGGCCCGTAGCGGTCCGCACGACCCAGGTCCCGGCGACCAGGTCGCCGAAGCGCTGGCGCTCGGGGGTGAGGCCGATGACGAGGACCCCGATCGCGCCGAAGAGACCAATCCCGCCGAGCACGACGGCGAGCACCGCGAGGAACTCAAGCAGCCCCGCGGCGATCGCGAGGCCGCCGGTGAAGCCGGGCGTCGCCGCGGCCCCGGTCTTCAGCAGGAGGAGGAGCCCGACCGCGAGCCCCACGCCGAGGATCGTGAGGGTCGGCAGCTTGGAGACGTTGCGGACCAGCGCCGAGGAGAACGACGGGCGCTCCAGGTGCCGGTCCCGGACCCCGAGCCGCAATAGGCGCTTTCCGAGGGTGGCGCCGGCCCCGTACTCGAGCAGGACGAAGTAGAGGAACGCGATCGCGGCGTAGCCGTAGACGGCCGCGTTGAATCCGAGGTTCGCGGCGATGCTGTCGAGCGAACCGGGGCTCGCCAGCACGATCGCCACCCACAGCGCGGCCGCGGGGAGCGTGACGATGGCGAGGTCGATCACGAACGCGGCGATCCGCGCGCCGATGCTGGCGAAGCGGCGGAGACCGAGTTCCCGGCCCACCAGCACGAGCCAGCGTGCGGTCAGGAACGCCCGGTACCCCTCGCGCCCGTCGGTCGAGCCGGAGCGGGCCGCGGCGTCGAGGTTCGCCTGGTCGGCCACGATCCAGCCGGGCACGGGAAGTCCCTGCCAGGGGCGGTCGGCGGGCGCCGGGGGCAGGCCGAGCAGGCGATGGGCCTGGGCCGCCGCCTCCCGCCCGGCGAGCGAGGAGTCGACGATGGACTCCGAGATCGAGCCGCGCACGCCCGACCTCATCGCCCGGGCGAGACGCCCGAGCGGCGTCGGGGCCGGCTCGCCCACGGGACCGACCGGCGCGTAGCCGCGACCGGAGAGGCGGTGGGCGAGGAACGCGCCCGCGAGACCGAGCAGGCCCGAGAGGTAGACGAGATCAAAGATGCCGGCGCCCCCGATCGCGTAGAGCCCGGAGGGGCCGGTGCCGTAGAGCGGGGGCTGGCGCAGGACGTCCGCCCCGACGATCACACCGAAGGTCGAGGCGATGTACGCCGCCGGCAGCGCGAGCGCTTCCGCGCCGGGAAAGGCGCGGTGGGCCACGGCGACCGCCACGAATCCCGCCGCGACCGGGCCGACGAGGTAGGCCGGGAACGACTCCTCGATCCCGACGCCCGGGATGGCGGTCGACGAGAGGAACGTGACGACGACGACGCCGGAGAACAGGGCGAGGACCGTCGCGATCCGCCCGAGCGAGCGGCCCGGGGCGCCCGCGCTCGCGAGACCCGCGGCGAGCGGGGTCGCCGCGGCCGCGGCGAGGACCAGGACGAGCTGGGTCGTCGAGGGCGGCACGAACACGACGAGGGCCAGCAGGACGACGATCTCCACCGCGACGAACGCGAGGAGGGCGGGGAGCGTGCGGCGGAGGGGCGGGGCGACCCGCCCGAACGCGAGCGCCGCGACGAGGAGCGGGAAGACCGCGCCCGGGTAGCTGATCGCGAGCCAGTCGTTCGCGATCGGCGCGATCGGCAACAGCACGATGGTGCCGAGCAGGCCCCCCGCGACCAGCAGCCAGAAAGTTCGGCGGCCGAAGCCCACGCTCTCGGCGAAGGCGTTGTGCTGCCAGCCGAGCACGTACAGTAGCGCCCAGAGCAGCGCTGGGATCGCGAGCAGCGCGACGTCCCCCGAGATGTCGAAGGCGAGCTGGACGGGATCGATCATCGGCATTCCTCGCCGCGCCGGCGAGGGGGACGCTAGGAGCGGACCGGAGTAAAGGGTTTTGTCGCGAATTTGGCTTCCCGCCGCGTGGCCGCACCACGGATCGAGAGGGACTCGCTCGGCGCGCGCGAGGTGCCGGGCGACGTCTACTGGGGGATCCAGACCCTCCGGGCGCGCGAGAACTTCCCGATCAGCGGGCTCGTCGAGTCCCCGCGGCTGATCCGCGCCTACGCGCTCCTCAAGCTCGCGGCGGTGCGGGCCAACGTATCGCTCGGCGGGCTCGACGAGCGGCGGGGGCGCGCGCTCGAGCAGGCCGCGGAGGAGATGGCCGCCGGCCGGTTCGACCGCGAGTTCCCGGTCGACGTCTTCCAATCGGGCGCGGGGACGTCGTTCCACATGAACGTCAACGAGGTGCTCACGAACCGCGCGCTCGAGATCCTCGGTCGGCCGCGCGGCCAGTACGACGAGCTGAGCCCGAACGACCACGTGAACCGCGGCCAGTCGACGAACGACACGTTCCCCTCGGCCGCGCAGGTCGCGGCGCTGTTCGCGCTGCGGGAGGTCCGCGTGTCGCTGACCACGCTGATCGAGAGCTTCCGTCGCAAGGGCGAGGAGTTCGGCGGCCTGCCCAAGGCCGGTCGCACCCATCTCAAGGACGCGATGCCGGTCACGCTCGGCGCGGAGTTCCGCGCCTACGCCTCAGCCCTCGATGCCGTGCTCGCCACGCTCGAGCCGATCGAGCGGGGCCTCGGGGAGATCCCACTCGGCGGGAGCGCCGTCGGCACCGGTGTCAACAGCCTGCCGGGGTTCCGGGGGATGGCGGTCGCCGACTACGCGCGGCTGACGGGACTGGCGCTGACCGTCGCCCGCGACCCGTTCGCCACCATGCAGAGCCGCTGGCCGCTGGGGGCGGCGAGCGGCTGGCTACGGGCGCTCTCGCTCGAGCTCGCGCGGATCGCCGCCGACCTGCGACTGCTCTCGAGCGGGCCCGAGACCGGACTCGACGAGATACGGCTGCCGGAGATCCAGCCCGGCTCCTCGATCATGCCCGCGAAGGTGAACCCGACGGCGGCCGAATGCCTGACGATGGTCGCCTTCCACGTGGTCGGGGCGGACGCCGCCACCGCGCTCGCGGTGCAGGCCGGCCAGCTCGAGATCAACGTCATGATGCCGCTCGCCGCCTTCGAGGTGCTGTTCGCCGCGGAGATCCTCGCACGGTACCTGCCGGTGTTCGCCCGTGGCTGCGTGGACGGCATCACCGCGAACCCCACCCGCCTCGAGAGCTACCTGATGCGCTCGAGCGCGCTCGCGACCGTCCTGACGCCCCGCCTCGGCTACCTCAAGGTCGCCGAGCTCCTGCACGAGGCCGAGCGGACGGGGCGACCGGTCCGCGAGCTCCTGGTGGAGCGGCAGCTCCTGTCCGCGGACGAGGCGGAGGCGCTCCTCGGCCCGGCGGCGCTCCTCAAGCTGACGCAACCGGTACCGTGAGCCCCGGCCCCCGGGCGCATCGTTAAGACCATCGCGCACCGTCGACCCCGCCGCACCATGGCGACGTTCGAGGAGGCGGCGGTCGCCCTCGGCAACCAGTCATCGGAGGAGTTCCGGCGCGCCGCCGACGTCCTCGGCAAGGTCGGGCTCACCCAGTACGAGGCCCGCGCCTACATCGCGCTGGTCGCGCGGGGCGTGGGGGACGCCGCGAGCCTCGCCACGGCTGCCGGAATCCCGCGGACGAGCGCCTACAAGGTCCTCGAGTCGCTCGCGGCGAAGGGCTACGCCCAGCCGACCGGCGGCAAACCGATCCTCTTCCGGCCGGCACCGCCGCTCGACGTGGCCGACCAGCTCAAGGGCGCCATCCAGGAGGTGTTCGAGAAGCTCGCCCACCTCCACCGCGTCGTTGCCGAGCACGGCGAGCCCCAGCTCGTCTACCTCCTGAGCGGCCACGACAAGGTCCTTTCGAAGATCGGCGAGCTCCTCGACCAGTCGAACCAGACGTTCATCCTCACGACGCCGCAGGTCGCCGAGGTCCGCGACGAGCTCGGCAAGAAGCTCCAGCACGCGGTCAAGCGCGGGGTCCGCGTGACGTTCGTCACGTCGCCGCTCCAGCGAGTGCCCGAGGGCGTCGAGTACGTCGCCCGGGAGAACCTGCTGGCCACCGAGGTCCTCGCCGACGGCGCCCACGCGCTCCTCGCCGCGCCCGGGCTCGAGGCCTGCGGGTTCACCGACAATCCGATCCTCACGGCGCACCTCAAGCAGTTCCTCGAGGTCATCCTCGAGGCGGCTCCCGCGCGCGCCGCGCCCTAGGACCGAGCCGTTGGCGGCCGACGCGCGCGGCGGCCCGCGGCGGCCCCCGATCGAGCGGGTCCGCGAGCGGCTGCGGGCGAGCGAGGGAGAGGCGGTCGCCGCCGCCGTTCCCCGGGGCTACCAGCGGCTGGGACGCGTGCTGCTCCTCCGCCTTCCCGGGACCCTGCGACCGCACTTCGCCGCGATCGGGCGCGCCTGGCAGGCCGAGCTGGGCGTCGAAGCGGTCCTCAGCCAGGTCGGGCCGGTCTCGGGGGAGCTACGCGAACCGGCGGTCGAGCGGATCGCGGGCGGCTCGACCGAGACGGAGGTCCGGGAGCACGGGGCGCGCTGGCGCTTCGATGCGGCGCGCCTGATGTTCGCGGCCGGCAACCGGTTCGAGCGGCGGCGCGCGGCGGAGCTCGTTGGGCCGGGCGAGCACGTCGTCGACCTGTTCGCGGGCATCGGGTACTTCTCGATCCCGATCGCCCGGGCGGTCCCGAGCGCACGGGTCCTGGCCGTCGAGAAGAACCCGGTCGCCTTCCGCTACCTGACGGAGAACGTGGCGCGCAACGGGGTCGCCGAGCGCGTCGCGTGCGTCCTCGGCGACAACCGACGGGCCGCGCTGCCCGCCGCCGCGGCCGACCGGGTGTTCCTGGGCTACCTGCCCGACGCGACCCCGTGGCTCGACCGCGCGATCCAGCTCCTGCGTCCGGCCGGGGGATGGGTGCACGTGCACACCGTCGTCGACGCGCGCGGCGCGATCGACTCGGCGATCGCTCGGGTGGCGGCCGCGACCGCCGACCTCGGGGCCGCGCTCCCGCGCCGGCCCGTCGCGCGCGCGGTGAAGCCCTACGGTCCGGGGCGCACCCACGTGGTGGTCGACGCGCGGCTCGCGCCGGCCTAATGCGTCGGGGTCGGGAGGCGGGGCGCGAGCGCGTCGACCACGGCCGGGAACGCGCGGACGAAGCGGTCGATGTCGCTCGTCGGGTTCGAGAAGGAGATCCGGACGAACTTCGCTCCGTGCGCCGGCGACAGGTAGTCGCCCGCCCGGACGAAGACGCCGTGACGCTCGAGCAGCTCGCGCTGGATCGCCTTCGGGGCGAGCCCGCGTGCCGAGACGTCGGCGACCATCATGTTCGCCTGCGAGGGGTAGACGAGGACCCGCATGCCGGGCACGGCCTCGACGCAGGCCCGAACGCGAGCCCCGTTCTCGCGCGTCTGGCGCCGGACCTCGCCGATCCAGTGCGACTTCGTGCGGAGCCCGGCGAGCGCGGCGACCTGGGCGAGGATGTTCACGCCGAGGTCGTTCGTGTTGAACCGCGCGATCGTCCGGACGAGCTCGGCGCGCGCGAGGAACCCTCCGATCCGAAGGCCGGCGAGCCCGCAGTTCTTCGAGACGGACCAGACGGTGATCGTCTCCTCCGGCGCGAACTGGGCGGCGAGCGTCGGTCCCTCGGCGAAGTCGCGGTAGGTCACGTCGTTCAGGAGGAAGAGGTGGCGGTCGTGGGCGATCTCGGCGATCGCGCGCACCTCCTCGCGCGGGTAGCCCGAGCCGAGGGGATTCAGCGGATCGATCAATAGGATCATCCGGGTCCGGGGCCCGATCGCCTCGGCGACCCGTTCGGCGTTGAGTCGGAACGGGGGAGCGTAGATGTCCAGGTTGCGGGTCCGCGCGCCGGAGAGCTCGATGAACTTGTGGATGATGAGGTAGCTCGGGTCCGAGGCGATGACCTCGTCCCCGGGGGCGAGGAGCGCGCGGGCGGTCATGTAGAGCGACTCGGTGCCGCCCGCGGTCAGGAACGGGCTCAGGCCGGCGAGGCCGAGATCGGCGGCCGCGAGCTCGAGCAGCTCGGGGTCGCCGGGCCCGTAGGGGTAGCCCTCGTAGCGGCGCTCGCGGATCGCCTCTTCGAGCGCCCCCCGCACGATGTCGGGCGGGACGAGATGGTTGGTGTTCTGGCTCATCCAGGCGATCTCACGGCGGTGCGCATCGGCGTACCGGAACGCGTCGAACGGCGTAGGGGATCCCTCGCACCCCCGGGGGCGCGGGTGGGTTAATGGCTTTCGGAGGGTGCGGCGCGGCCCGCCTCCGCGAGGAACGCGGTGACGATCCCCATCGACTGCTCCCGGGCCGCGACCCGGGAGAACCCCGCCCGCCCGAGCGCGGCGACGAGTTCGACGCGCGGCGGCAACCGGCGGAGCGACTCGGGCAGGTAGCGGTACGGGCCCGCGCTGTCGACCGCGGCCCCGAGCCAGGGCACGACATGGTCGAAGTAGGCGTGGAAGATCGAGCCGAACATCGGCGAGGGGGGCTCGGTGATCTCCAGCGAGAGCAGGACCCCGCCCGGCCGCAGCACCCGGCGCATCTCCCCGAACGCCGCCGGTAGATCGACCAGGTTGCGCACGAGGAAGGCGTTCGTCACGAGGTCGAACGACGCGTCGCCGAAGGGCAGACGCTGCGCGGTGCCGCGGCCGTAGGCGACGGCGCGGGTCCGATGCGCGCGCGGTGTGAGGCGGACGGCGACGCGGAGCATCGCGGCCGTGAAGTCGACCCCGACCACGCTCGCCCCGGGGAAGTGGCGGGCCGCGAGCCGGGTCAGCTCGCCGGTGCCGCAGCCGAGGTCGAGGATGCGCTCCATCCGGCCCGGGGCGCGGAATCGGTCGAGGTCCCACAGCGCGCGGGGGCGCCAGAGCAGATCCCCGCCGAGCGACGCGACGTGATCGAACCACTGGTAGCCGGCGGCGATGTGGGTGAACATGCGGCGCACGTCCCGCTCGAAACTGGGGTCGACGGGGTCGGGGTGCGGCGAGCCGTCCGGCCCGCTCCGGGCGGGCGACTCGGGGCGCGCCACGATCGCGCCGAGCGGCGGGACCGCCTTAAGCGGACGGGTCGGGCGAGCGCGAGAGCTCCACGTCGAGCCGGGCGACCCGTCCGGCGAGGTCGCTGCGCTGGCGGTCGACGCCGCTCGCGCGGGCGGCGGCGAGATGGGCCCGGGCGCTCGCGTCGTCGCCGCGGGCGTGGTCGAGGTGCGCGAGGCGGAACAGCATCTCGCCGACGTCCGGCTCTGCGCCGAGCTCGCGCGCCTGGCGGAGCGCGTCCTCGAAGTAGCGCTGCGCGCGGTCCCAGTCCCGCTCCGCCTCCGCGAGCAGGCCGTGGACGAGCGCGATCTGCTCGGGAGCAAGGCGGTCGCCGAGCGGCAGCAGCAGGCTCTCCGCGCGCTCGAGGGCCGGGCGGGCCCGGTCCGGCTGGCCGAGCTCCGCGCGCATCTGGGCGAGGTTGAGGTAGCAGTAGCCGATCCAGATCGGCGACTTGGAGCGCTCGGCGGCCTCGATCGCGCGGTCGAGGCCCTCGAGCGCTTCCTCCGAACGGCCGGTCGAGTAGAGGAGGACGGCACGGTTCATCAGCACGCGCGCCCGCGCGCTCAGGTCCTGGCCGCTCCCGAAGAGCTCCGCGGCCCGTTCGTACATCGTGAGCGCCTCGCCGAAGCGCTCGGTCTCCCCGAGCAGCAGCGCGTTTGCCACGTCGATCAGGGCGTGGCCCTGCTCGATCGACGTTCCTTCGCGCTCGGCGAGTTCGAGCGCGAGCCGAAGGTGCTCCTCGGCCGGGGCGATCTGACCGAGCCGCCAGTTGACGATGCCCAAGACCCGGTGCGCGGTCATCAGCTCGCGGGGCGAGCCGCGGGCCTCGAGCCGGCCGTACGCCTCGCGTGCCAGCGCCTCGGCGCTCGCGAACTCGCTCTGGTCCTGACGCGTCTGGGCGAGCGCCAGCAGGACCCGCCCGAGCTCCGCGTCCAGCTCGGGCGAGCGCCGCGCGAGCGCCACGGCCTCGCTGAGCGCCGTTTCCGACCGGCGCAGATCGCCGAGCTCGTCGAAGGCGCGCCCGAGCTCGGTGAGCAGATGGACCTCGCGCGCAAGGGCGCGGTCGGGCCGCCGGCGCTCCGCCTCGAGCGCCCGCTCCAGGTACGGCACCGCGCTCTCGAAGGCGAAGGCCCGCATCGCGCTCACGGCCGCGCGGGCGTTGTACTCGGCGGCCTTCGCGTCGTCCCGGCCGAGGTAGAACTGCCGGGCGAGCTCGAAGTCGGTCGCCAGGTGTCGTTCCTCGAGCGCGCGCGCCACGCGCCGGTGCAGGATCCGCCGTCGCGTCTGGGTCAGCTCGGCGTAGACGCCCGCCCGCAGGCCTTCGGTCGTGAACTCGAGGGTCTCGGCGTCGCGCTCGCGCAGCTCGCCGTCCTGCACGAGCCGGTCGACGACCTCGGTCAGCCGCTCCTCGTCCATCTCGCCGATCGCCTGCAGGGTCCCGATCGCGAACTCGCGGCCGAGCAGGCTCGCGTAGGTGAGCGTCCGCCGCTCCACCTCGCTCAGGCGCCGCGCCCGGGCGAGCAGGAGCTGATTGAGGTCCGCCGAGCCGTCGGTCGGCGTCGCGGGCGCGCGCGCGCCGAGGCCCGAGGAGGAGCGCACGAGCTGCTCGACGAACAGGGGGTTCCCCTCCGTCTGGGCGTGCCAGCGCAGCACGTCCGCCGGGTCGGGCGCGAGCCCGCGCCGGACCCAGCGCGCGAACTCGGCGACGTCGGCGGTGGAGAGCCGACCGAGCGGCACGGTCCGCACGACGCTGGAGCGGGTGAGCGACTCGAGCGCCTCGCGCACCTGGCTCGGGATGCGGCTGCCGGCCGCGACGGTCGCCACCAGGGCGATGCGCCGGTCGGAGATCGTCGCGACGAAGCGCGCGAGGAACTCGAGCGAGGATGGGTCGGCGAAGTGCAGGTCGTCGATGGCGAGCAGCAGGGGTTCGTCCCGCGCGAGATCGGTGAGGTACTGGGTGATGCGCGCGAACAGTTCGTTCCGGCTGGTCCCGAGCCACTCGCCCGGGCTGTCGAGGGGAGCGAGGACCGCATCGAGCCCCTCGGCCTCGGTCGCGGGCTCCCCGGCCTCGACCGATCCATACGGCGCGCTGGCGCCGTTCGTGCCGTACGGCACCAGGAAGATCGGGAGGACCGGGTCCGCGGCGCCCGCGCTGTGCTCCGCGCTCGGGGCGAGCGGGCGCACCAGGTCGCGCACGAGCGAGAACGGCTGCGGGATCTCCTCGGGGAGCGCGCGGCCGGTCAACGAGCGGAACCCGTGCTCGCGGGCGCGCGCGACGCTCGCCCGGACGAAGAGGCTCTTCCCCGCGCCGTCGTCCCCCGAGATGAGCAGCGCGTCGCCGGCGCCGGAGCGGGCCCGCTCGAGCGTCCGGTCGATCTCGGCGAGCACGTCGGACCGGCCGAAGATGGGAGGCACCGCGCCTGCGCGCAGGCTCCCGGCGCCCGGCATCGGGGGGAAAAGACGGTGGACCGGGTAGATAACCCAATCCCGCCGCTACTCGTCCGACCCCGGCGTCGGTTCGTCCCGGCGCGCGGGCGCGAGGCGCTCGAGCTGGGCCGCAAGATCGTCGTACGTGGCGGCGAGCTGCGGGCGCATCTCGCGGACCTTCAAGTTCGCCGCCGCCCGCAGGGCGGTGCGCGCGCCATCGAGGTTCCGGGTCTTGAGGCGCAGGCGGGCGAGGAAGAGCTGGACCTCTGACTCGTCGGCCGGCAGCCGGTAGCGTCGGCACATGTCGAGGGCCTGGAGGTAGGCGCGCTCGGCGTCGTCCCACTGGCCCTGTTTCTCGGCGATCAGGCCGCGATTGACCTCGACCTGCTCCAGCCCGAGGCCGTCCGTGAGCCGCTCGAGGGTCCGGCCGGCCTGCTCGTTGTCGCGGCTCGCCTCCTCCAGCTGGCCGAGGGCGAGCCGCAGCTCGACCCCGGAGAGGAGCGCTCGGCCCGTCGCGCGCCCGTCGTGGGCCCGCTCCCCGAGGTCCCGCGCGCGGGCGAGGTAGTCGAGCCCGTCCTGCGGGTGCGCCTCTCCGGTGAGGACGCCGAGGTTGTGGTAGGCCCGGGACAGCTCGACCCAGTCCCCGACGGAGGTGAGGCGCTGGATCGCCCGCTCGTACCAGCTGACGGCCTCCGCCCGAACCTCGGGGCCGAGGAGCGCGAAGGAGTTGCCGATGTCGATCGCGAGCCGGCCGAGGAGGCGATCGTCGTGCGTGTCGCCGAGAGCGTCCAGCGCGCGCATGCCCTCGTCGAGGGCCTCGCGGTAAGCCCCGCGCTGGAAGGAGATGCGCGCGATGAGGCGGTAGGTCTGGGCCCGGCCGAGCGCGTCGCCGCTCGCGTCGAACAGCCGCTGGGCCTCGAGGGCGGCGCGCTTCGCGCCGTCGAGGTCGAGGTTCTCGCGCGCGATCTCGCCGCGCGCGAGCAGCAGCGAGGCCCGGATCCGCGGCTCGTCCGCGCCTAGGCGCTCGAGCGCGCGCGAGTAGTGGCGGTCGGCCTCCGCGAACCGGCCGAAGGAGTAATAGAGCTCCCCGAGCGCCGAGTCGATCTCGGCGAGATCGCGCCGACGGTCGCCCGGCATCGACTCGAGATCGACCAGGACGCGTTCGAGGTAGAGCGCGGCCGCCTCGGGGTCCTCGGACGATCGGGCGTCGTCCGAGGCCCGGCGGTTGTAGGCGCGGGACTTCTCGGGCACCTTCCCGAGGAAGAAGTGCCGGCCCAGCTCGGCGACCACCGCGAGCGGCGGGTCCGGATAGACCTTCTCCATCGCCTCCGCGATCTTGCGGTGGAGGACCCGCAGGCGGCTCTCCGTCAAGGACCGGTAGATCCGGGCGCGGAACGCCTCCTCGGCGAAGCCGAAGCGGTCGCCACCCGCCCGCTCCTGGAGGATCCCCCGGTGGACGAGCTCCTCGAGCGCTTCGGCGAGCGCCTCCTCCTCGACCCCCATCGCTCCGACGAGGAGCGGGAAGTCGAACTCCGAGCCGATCGCGCTGGCGTAGGCGAGGATCCGGAGCTGCTCGCCCGAGAGTCGCTCGAGCCCCGGCATCTCGTCGGCCGGCTCGACGACGCCGGGCTCGGGCATCGAGCCCGTTCTAGTCCCGGCCACGGGTTAAAGGTGCGCCCGGAGCGCCGCGCCGGTCGCCGTCCGGACCGGACGCCCCGGCCCGGAGCGCCGGCGGCGGGGCTCCGCCGCGCGTCCGCGTCGGCGCCGCAAGGGTTATCTAACGCACCCCGGGTCGACCGGCCGCGATGGCGCAGGCGAGCACGTCCCCGGCGACATCGAGCGAGCCGGTGCGCTTCCGGGAGCTGCCGCTCCCGCGGAAGATCTCGTTCTGGGGATTCGCCGGTCTCGTGGTCTGCGCGGTCGCCTTCTACGTCTGGTGGGGGACCTTCTACGGCGTCTGGATCGACAACGGCGTCTACGCCGTGGTGATCACGCTCCTGCTCTTCGGGCTTGCGGGGATGTGGCTCGTCCTGCCGAACCCGCCGGTGACCGCGCCGCCCGAGACCGGCTCGCGCCACTAGAGCGGACGCGCCGCGATCGCCCACTGCGCGCCGTCCGACCGACCGCACGCGATGCAGCCGGTGACCGGAGGGACCGGGAACGGTAGCGGGTCCTCCGGCGTCCCGAGGAGGGCGCCGTCGATCGCGGTCTCGATGCGGTGGCCGCAGTCCTCCCGGCCGCACCAGCCGACCAGCCGCACCGTCGAGGAGGCCGCGAGCTCCTCCAGCGAGCGGGCGACGGAGAAGGCCGCGGCGAACGCGCGCTGCGCGCGCTCGATGAGCGCGCGGTCGAACTCCCGCAGCCGGTCGTCGACCTCGTGCTCGAGGCGATCGAGCGCGACCGGGGCCTTGTGGCCCAGCCGGTCCGCCGCGCTCAGCGCGCGATTCTCCACCTCTCGGCGACCGACCTCGAGGCGCAGCGGCGTGCCGGCGGTCTCCCAGCGGTAGTACTTCGCGCCCGGGCGCTCGTCGCCGTCGTCGAGGTGGACCCGCCGGCCGTGGCGACGCAGGCGCTCGGCGACCTCCGTCGCGACGCGCCGTGGGGCCTCCCCCGCGTCGGGGCCGGGGATCGGAATGACGACGACCTCGTATGGGGCGAGCGCCGTCGGGAACACCGCGCCCTTGCGGTCGCCGTGGACCGCGAGCGCGGCGCCGAGCAGGCGCTCGGAGAGGCCGAAGGTCGTCTGATGCACGTAGCGCTGGCTGCCGTCCGCGGCCTCGTAGCGGATCCCGTAGGGACGGGCGAAGTTCTCCCGGTAGTGGTGGATGCTCCCGATCTGCAGCGTGCGGGCCGCCCCGACCGGGATGTCGAGCGCGATCGAATAGAACGCACCGGGGAACTTGTCCCAATCCGGGCGGCGGACGGCGAGGTACGGGAGCGCGAGGGCGCTCGCCATGGCCCGGAACGCCTGCCGGTTCGACCGGACCCGCTCGGCGGCATGCTCCTCGTTCGCCTGACAGGTGTGCTCCTCGAAGAAGTGGATCTCCCGCACGCGCAGGAACGGTCGTGTCGTCTTCGTCTCGTAGCGGAACGTGTTCACGATCTGGTAGACGTTGAGCGGCAGGTCGCGGTGCGAGCGTACCCAGAGGGCGAAGACCGGGTACATCGCGGTCTCGCTGGTCGGGCGCAGCACGAGCGGGATGTCGAGCGGGCTCGTCCCGCCCTTCGTGACCCAGTAGACCTGCGCGTCGAACCCCTTGATGTGCTCGGCCTCCTTCGCGAACTCGGTCGAGGGGATGAGCGCGGGGAACTCGACGGCGACCGAGCCGGTCGCCTCGATCTCGCGGATCAGGACCGCGTCGAGATTCCGGCGGGCCCGCATCCCGTCCGGCGTCCAGACATTGAGGCCCTTGACGGGGTAGCGCTTGTCGGTAAGGTTCGCGGCCTCCACGACCGCGAGGTACCAGTCGATGAACGCCGCCGTCTTGTCCGGGAGCTCGACCATCGGCCGGTCCGGAGGGAGGGGCGGAGCGTATTAGCCTGCGGGCCGGCCGCCGGCGGTCGCGGGCGCTCGGCGGGGCTCGAGAGAGAGGATTAAGCCTTCCGGAGGGCATACTTCGCGGGCCATGCGCCTCGTCGTCTGCATCGACCGTGACGACGACCTCGGCCGCAAGGCCTCGGTCGCCGGGCCCGTCGTCGGTCGCGCCGCGGTCCTCGACGCGGCCGTCCGTCTCGGCACGGCCGACCCCGAGGACTCCGACACCAACGCCCTGTTCGCGGCCGTGAGCCTGCTCGACGAGCTCCGCGGCGCGGGCGAGGAGTGCGAGGTCTGCGTCCTCACCGGCGCCGGCAAGGTCGGGGTGCTCTCGGACCGCCGGGTCGCCGCGCAGTTCGACGACGTGCTCGGTCGCGTGGGGGCCGACAGCGCGTTCCTCGTGAGCGACGGGGCGGAGGACGAGTTCCTGTTCCCGATCCTGGCCTCGCGCGTCAAGGTCGACGGCGTCCGCCGCGTCTACGTCCGCCAGAACGCGAGCATCGAGTCGACCTACTACACGGTCGTGCGCGCGCTCAAGGACCCGAAGCTGCGGGCCAAGACGGTCCTGCCGCTCGCGCTCGTCCTGCTGATCCTCGGCGTCGCGGCCGCGAGCGGCGTCCTCCTCTGGGGCGTCATCGGTCTCGCGATCGTCCTCGGCGTCTACCTCATCTTCTGGACGTTCGACGTGGACGAGGCGCTCATCGAGTCGATCCAGGGCGCCTCGACCGACATCCGGCAGGGTTCGGTCGCCTTCGGCTTCGGCCTGTTCGCGATCGCCCTCGTGGGGGTCGGGTTCCTCTCGGGCTACGATAGCTACGCGGGGAGCGCGGGCTCGCCGCTCGAGCGCGTCCTGTTCTTCCTGCAGTCCGGCGTCTTCTGGTGGATCCTCGGCGCGCTCGTCTGGGAGTCCGGCCGCGCGATCCGCCGGACGCTCTCGCGGGGCCGCTTCCCGCGCTCGTTCGTGGTCGCGACGACCTCGATCGTCGGGATCGGCCTCGTCAGCTACGGGATCGTCTACCTCGTCCGGTATCTGCAGGGCGCGCTCGGCCCGGGCCAGCTACCGGTGCTGCTCGCGCTCCTGCTCGCCGGCTTCGGCCTCGTGATCGGGGCCGGCGCGCTGCAGCAGTACTTGAAGGCCCTCGCCGCCCGCGCGGTCCTCGACCCGCGGAGCCAGGGCTCGGGCTAGGCCGACCGACGCCGGCGGCCGGGGGGCGCCGCGGCGCGGGCGGACGGCGTGCCGAGCGGGACCGTGCGGGCCACTTCCGCGAGATCCGCCCGCGACACCGCGAGGCCGCAACGCGCCCGCAACGTCCGCTGCACGGCCGAGAGCCCCGGCGCGATCTCCGCGGCCTTCGCCGCCAGCGTGCGGAGGTCCTCCCAGTAGTTCCAGGGAAAGACGATCCAGGCCCACGCTTGCCGGGGGATCATCTCGGCGTAGAAGTCCGGGACGAACCGGGCGTGCGAGATGTGGAGGAACGTGGCGCTCGCGAGCGTCCTCGGTCCCTGCGCCCGAACGTGATCGACGGCGAGCCGGAGGCTCTCGCCGGTGTCGGTGATGTCGTCCACGACGAGCACACCCTGGTCCCGGACCGGGCCGCTGAGGCCCTCGGTGAGCTCGGCCGCGCCGGTCGGCGTCGCGGTGATGCCCCAGTGCTGGGCGCGCAGGGAGACCATCCGCGTCACGCCGAGCCGATCGCAGAGGAGGCGGGCGGGCACCCAGCCGCCGCGGGTGAGCCCGACGATCGTCTCGGGGATCGCCGCGCGCGCGCGGATCGCTTCCGCGACGCGGTCCGCCCAGCGATCGACATCGGCCCACGTCGCCCGCCGGCAGCGCGGGAGCTCCGCCATTTTCGGGGAGAGCCCGGCGGGTCTACGGGTAGATCCCGCGGATCTGGATCGCGTCGACGACCCGCTGGATCGCGAGGACGTAGGCCGCGGTTCGGTTGTGCACCTTGCGCTCGATGCCGACCTTGTGGACGTCCTGGTAGGAGCGCACCATCACCTGCTCGAGCCGCCGGTTGACCTCCTCGAGCGGCCAGTAGTAACCCTGGATGTCCTGCGCCCACTCGAAGTAGCTGACGGTGACCCCGCCGGCGTTGGCGAGGACGTCGGGGAGCACGGTGACCTTGCGCTGGAACAGGATCTCGTCGGCCTCGGGGAGCGTCGGCCCGTTGGCGGCCTCCGCGACGAGCTTCGCCTGGATCTTATCGGCGTTCTTCCGGGAGATCTGGTTCTCGAGCGCGGCCGGTACGAGGATTTCCGCCTTCGCCTCGAGGAGCTCGTCGTTCGAGATCGCCTTGGTGCCCGGGAACCCGACCACCGAGCCGGTCTTCATCTTGTGCGCTTCGACCGCGTGCGGGTTGAGCCCGTCGGCCTTGTAGATGCCCCCGCGCGAGTCGGAGACCGCGACGATCTTCGCCCCCTGGTCGTCGTAGAGGAGCTTGGCCGCGACGCTGCCGGCGTTCCCGAATCCCTGCACGGCGACCGCGGCGCCCTTGACCTTGATGCCGACGTCCTTCGCCGCCTCGCGGATGACGTAGGCGCAGCCGCGTCCGGTCGCCTCGCCGCGGCCCTCGCTGCCACCGAGGCTGATCGGCTTGCCCGTCACGACGCCGGGCACGCTGTAGCCCTTCTGCATCGAGTAGGTGTCCATGATCCAGGCCATCGTCTGGCTGTCGGTGTAGACGTCCGGCGCCGGGATGTCCATCTCGGGCCCGATGATCGGCGCGATCTCGCTCGCGTAGCGACGCGTCAGGCGTTCGAGCTCGGTCTTGCTGAGATGCTTCGGATCGCAGACGACCCCGCCCTTCGCCCCGCCGTAGGGGATGTTGACGACCGCGCACTTCCAGGTCATCCACGCGGCGAGCGCCCGGACCTCGTCGAGCGTCACCTGGGGGTGGTAGCGGATCCCGCCCTTCGTCGGGCCGCGCGCCATGTTGTACTGGACGCGGTAGCCCGTGTAGATCCGATAGGAGCCGTCGTCCATCCGGACGGGGAAGTTCACGGTCAGCTCGCGCTTGGGGTGCTTGAGACCCTCGCGGATGCCGGGCTCGAGCCCGATCAGATCCGCGACGATGTCGACCTGCTGTTTCGCTGTCTCAAACGGATTGACGCTGGAAGTACTCGCCATGGTACGGCTCCCCCGACGGGGCACGGCGGGACCCGGGAGCGCCTACTTGAGGGTAGCGTGGACCCTGTCACGGCGCGACACGGCGGGGACCCGACGGCGCGCGCCGGAGTGCCGGCCCGGACCGCCGAACGGCTGCCAGCCCGCGGGGGGCATCGGAATCCGACCGTCCGGGGTGACGAGCCAAGCGCCCCGGCCCCGATCGACCCGGCCGATCCGCGACAGGGCACCACCGACCCGCTGGACGGCACGCTCCGCCGCGGCGAGGCGGGCCGGCGGGACGGTCGCGAGCAGCTCGTAGTCGCCGCCGAAGAACGCGAGGGCCCGGCGCTCTCGCGTCCCGCGCGCGGCGCGCCCGAGGCCGCGGGCGAACGGGAGCGACGCCTCGCGGATCGAGAGGCGGACGCCGCTCGCCGCCGCGACGAGCCGCGCCGACTCGGCGAGCCCGTCCGACGTGTCGATCATCGCGTGGGCGAACGGCGCGAGGGCGACGCCCTCGCGCACGCGAGGGCGGACCGCGACCAGGGCGGCGGCCGCCGCCGCGGAATCCGGTCCCTCGGCGCGCAGGCGAGCCGCAGCGAGCCCGCCCCGGCCCACGGTGCCCGTCGTCACGACCAGATCGCCGGCACGGGCACCCGAACGCGGCGCGAGGCGGCCCGCGCTCGCCCAGCCGAACACGGTGCTCGCGACCGCGCGGACCGGGCCGGGCTTGGTGTCGCCGCCGATCACGTGAGCGCCGAACCCTGCCCCCAGCCGCTCGGCGCCGCGGACCACGCCCTCGGCCCACCGCTGCGGCGTCCCGGCCGGGAGGATCAGCCCCAATAGGATGCCGGCGGGCCGGGCGCCCTTCGAGGCGACGTCCGACAGGCTGACCGCGGCGGCTGCCGCGCCGAGCTCGCTCGCCTCGGTGCGCGGCAGGAAGTGGACGCCTTCGACCAGCGAGTCCGTCGAGATCACCGTGACCGAGCCCGGGGGCGGGCGCATCGCCGCAGCGTCGTCGCCGAGCGGCAGGAGTCCGAGGTGTCCCGCGGGAAGCAGCCGGGCGAGGCGCTCGTGGAACGCCCGTTCCCGGACCGGTGCCGAAGAGGAAGGAACGGTCCGGGGCATCGCCCCTCACTTGTACGGGACGAACTCCTTGCCGAGGAGCTCCCGCCCGAGAATGAGACGCATCACGTTGAGGCCGCCTTCGGCGCCGACGAGGTAGGACATGATGCCGCGTAGACCGAGCTCGAGGCCGACGTCCTTGGTGTAGCCGGCGGCGCCGAACCACATCATCACTCGCTTGACGCACTCGAAGGCGATCGGCGGCGCGGTGAGCTTCACGCTCGCGACCGCGCGATCGACCTCCGAGCGATGGGACATGTCGCCGCGGAGCGAGTAGGTATCGAGCAGCCAGGCCGCGCGGCGGCACTGCCACTTCACCGCCTCGACCTGCGTCCACAGGTCCACGAGCTCGAACTGGATGCCCTCGAACTTGCCGAGCGGGCGCCCGAAGACCTGGCGCTCGCGGATATAGTTCATGCCGGTCTCCAGCGCGCGCTCGGCGGCGCCGACGCACGCGGCGCTGACGAACGTGCGGGCGACGGAGAAGCCCTCCATCGCGCGCTCGAAGCCCTTGCCTTCCTCCCCGACGAGGTGGTGCGCGGGCACCGCCACGTCGCGGTAGCTGAGAGCCCCCGTGGAGATCCCCATCCGTCCCATGTTCTCGAAGCGCTGGGTCGAGACGCCGTCCGTGCGCGTCGGCACGTAGAGGAAATCGAAGCCGGTGTCGGCCCGCGCGAGGGTCAGGTGGCCCCCGCCCATCCGCTTCGCCTCCTCGACGCCCGAGACGAACGCCTTCTCGCCGTTGAGCACGAACCCTTCGCCCGCGCGTCGCGCGGTCGTGCGGAGATGGGCGAGATCGCTGCCCCCGGTCGGCTCGGTCGTCGCGATGCCGAGGAACGCGCGTCCGGAGCAGACCGCCGGCAGCACCTCGCGCTTCGTCGCTTCCGAGCCGTGTCGGGCGAGTACGTGACCCCAGCCCGCCTCGAGGAGGAAGAACACCGCGGTCGCCATGGACGAGTCGCCCCGCCCGATCTCCTCGGCCGCGAGCTCGGTGAGTACCGCCGACGCGCCCATGCCTCCGTAGTCCGCCGGTACGGGCATGGCGAGGAGCCCGAGTTCCGCCATCTGTTGGAGCACGTCGTTGGGGATCCGCCCGCCCGCGTCGATCTCGCGCTCGCGCGGCCGCAGCACGCGGTCGCCGAAGCGGCGCACCGCGCTCTGGAACGCCTCCTCCTCGTCGCTGAGCCGGAAGTCCATCGGTCGGCGCGCGGGACGCGCGACCCGGGACTAAAGGGTATCCGACCGCCGCGCGGGGTGCCCGAACGCCTTTAACTCCCGCCCCGCTCGCGCCGATCGTCGGGAGGCGACGGTGCGGGTCCGGGTCGCGATCAACGGTTACGGCACGATCGGCAAGCGGGTCGCGGACGCGGTGGCCCGGCAACCGGACATGGAGCTGGTCGGCGTGACCAAGACCCGTCCCAGCTTCGAGGCGCGACGCGCCGCGGAGAAGGGCTACGCCCTCTACCTCGCGGGCGCCGGCGACTCTGCCGCCTTCGAACGCGCCGGCCTGAAGGTCGCCGGCACGCTGCGCGACCTGCTCGCCCGGGCGGACGTCGTGGTCGACGCCTCACCGGACAAGGTCGGTCGCGAGAACCGGGCCCTCTACGAGGCGGCGGGGGTCCGTGCGGTGTACCAAGGCGGGGAAGCCGCGGACGTGGCCGAGGCCTCGTTCAGCTCCTCGGGGAACTTCGACGCCTGTCGAGGGAAGACGAGCCTGCGCGTCGTCTCGTGCAACACGACCGGCATCGCTCGCGCCGCGGCCGTCCTCCGCGGGAACTGGGGCGTCGACCACTGGGAGGTCACCCTCATCCGACGCGCCGCCGACCCGGCGGAGTCCAAGCGCGGGCCGCTCAACGGCATCGTGCCGACGCTGCACCTCCCGTCGCACCACGGGCCCGATGTCCGGACCATCTTCCCCGACCTCGTCATCGCCACCAGCGCCGTCGTCGTGCCGACGACCCTGATGCACGTGCACGTCAACCATGTCCGGCTCCGTCGGCCGCCGGTGGACGCCGCGGAGGTGATCGCCGCGTTCCGTCGGACCCCGCGGTTCCTCCTGTTCGCCCCGTGGGAGCGCGTCGAGGGCACCCCCCAGGTCATGGAATACGCCCGCGATCGCGGCATCGGGTTCAACGACATGATGGAGAACGTGCTGTGGGAGGAAGGCCTGCGGCTCGACGGCCGCGACGCCTACTTCTTCCAGGCGATCCACCAGGAGTCGGTGGTGGTCCCCGAGAACGTCGACGCGATCCGGGCGATCTTCGCGCTCGCGCCGGACGGGCCGAGCTCGATCGCCATCACCGACCGTGCGCTGGGCCTCGCGACCGGGAGCTGAGGTCGCGGGCGGACGAGTCCCCCGGCCCCTACCGCTGCGACGGGAGGCCCTTTGCCGGGAGCATGGCGAGCGATCGGCCGTCCTCGCGCTCGGACGGGCCCGAGCGCTGCGCGCGCGCGATGGCGAGCGCCGAGACGGCGCCCGCCGGCAGGTCCGAGCGAGCCCGGTCCCCACGCAGCGCGCGGACGAGCCGTCTGGCCAGGCTCCCGTGAGCGCCCTTCTCGGACGGGATCGGCGCGACGTAGAGGTCGAAGTCGCCGAGCTGTTCCAGGGCCGCGTACGCGCGCACGCGGTCGGTCGAGCGCATCCTCGCCTGCAGCATCGCCGCTTCCGGTCCCATCATCTTCGTTCCCCCGGGCCTCTTTCCCCATCGACCGAGGGCGTCCGTCGGACTAGAAGCCCCCGTCCCCTGGGTTCCGAGAAACGGCCCGCCGGCGGCGTCCCCGACCGTTTTCGACAGCGTTCGTGGCGAAACCGGTCACCGACGCGCGGACGCCCGGGGCGATGCCGGAGCGCCCGCCGGCCGAGGTGGTGGCGCTCGGCCGACCCCAAGAATCTTATAGACGGCCCCGCTCGCGCGCGGAGCATGTACTACCTGGACGCTCGTCGCGACGTCGTCCGGATCCCTCCGGAGCGCCTCGGCCCCGAGCTCTCGAGCGTGCTCACGGAGCTCGCCCAGCAGCAGTTCGAGGGCAAGCTCGTCGACGGCCAGAACCTCGCGGTGACGATCCGGGACGTCAAGCCCGTCGGCGAGGGCCACATCATCCACGGCGACGGCGGCGTCTACCAGGAGGTCGAGTACCAGGCGCTCGTCTTTCGACCGGAGATCCAGGAGGTCGTCGAGGGCTCGGTGGTCGAGATCCGCAAGTTCGGTGCGTTCGTCCGGTTCGGACCGCTCGACGGCCTCCTCCACGTCTCGCAGATCATGGACGATCGGGTGAACATCGACGAGCACAACCAGCGGCTCGTGGGGATCGAGACGAAGAAGGACCTGAGGGTCGGCTACAAGGTCCGGGCGCGCGTGGTGTCGCTCTCGCTCTCGGAGATCTCGCCGCGGGACAGCCGCATCGGGCTCACGATGCGTCAGCCGGCGCTCGGGCGCCTCGAGTGGATCCAGGAGGCGCACAAGAAGGCCGACGAGCGCTCGGGCAAGAAGGCGGCGGCGCCCGCGCCGAAGAAGGGCGCCGCGAAGGTCGAGGCGAAGGCCGAGCCGAAGTCCGCGGCCGCGGGGTCGTCATGATCAACCTGAAGGCCTGCAAGAACTGCAACACGATCACCGATCAGGCGAAGTGTCCCCGGTGCGGCGGCGAGGTCTCGCGCGAGTGGCAGGGCTACCTCATCGTGATCGACCCGGAGAAGTCGGAGATCGCGCGCAAGATGGGGATCCATGCTGCGGGCCGGTACGCGCTCCGCGTCAAGTGACGAGCGGGCCTGGGCCGTCCCGGAGTCGCTGCGCCCGACCCTCGCCGAGGAGTACGGCCCGACCTACTCCGGTGAGGCCGCGGACCGACGCATCCGATCGCTCGGGGTCTTCGGCAGCTGCGGCGATCGGGTGACGCAGCGGGCGCTCGAGCTCGGCAAGATGCCGCTCGTCGGCATCGTCGACTACAAGACCCGACGCAACGAGCCGATCGACCCGGCCGTGTTCCGTCCGATCGCCGCGCGCCGGCGGGTGCGCGTGCGCAACCCCCCCGGCGTCCTGACCGAGCGCCTGCGCTCGGCGGTCAAGGAGCTCATCCAGGCCGGCGGCGGTCTGGTCGAGGTCGACGGCGAGGAGGACCTCGGCTCGCTCGCGCTCGTCGAATCGCTCCCCGCCGGTGCCACCGTTATATACGGCATCCCGGGTGCGGGGGTCTCCTTCGTCCGCGTCGACGCGGTCGCGAAGGAACACGTTCGCCACCTGATCGCGCAAATGGAGCTGCGGAGAACCCCCCGTGGAGATTAGGATCCTCGAGGAGCGCGCGAACCCGCTCCTGAAGCGGCACGAGTACCGCTTCGAGGTCGCCCATGCCACCACGGCGACCCCGACCCGCGACTCGGTGCGGGTCGAGCTCTCCAAGGTCGTCAAGGCGCCGAAGGACCGCGTCATCATCGAGCGGATGCGCGCGCGCTTCGGCACGGCGACCGCGCGCGGGGACGCGCTCGTCTACGACAGCGTGGACGCCGCGAAGTCGATCACGCGCTCCCACATCCTGGTGCGCAACGGGCTCAAGGAGAAAGTGTCCAAGGGTCCCGCCCCGACCGCGGAGGCGCCCAAGGGCGAGGCGCCCGCCCCGGCTCCGGCCCCCGCTCCCCCCGCGGAGGCGAAGGGCGAGAAGCCCGCGAAGGACGCCGCCGGGTGATCAGCGATGGCCAAGGCGCGGATCGGCCTCTACGAGGTCTCGGGCGACTCGCTGACGCGCACGCACAAGACCTGCCCGAAGTGCGGGCCGGGGACGTTCCTCGCCGAGCACGGCGACCGCCGCTCCTGCGGACGATGCGGCTACTCGGAGTCGAAGGCGGTCCCTCCGGCCCCGAAGGGCAAGGCCTCCCGTAGCTGACCTCGCCCGGTCGACGCCCAGGACCGACTACACGCGCAGCGGGCGGCCGTCGACCTCCACGTCCGCGTCGGCGACGATCACGAAGCCGAAGAACGGGGACCGGTTCTGGCCACCGGAGAACCGATTCCCTCCGACCGATACGAGTAGTGCCCCGCGCTCCACGTCCTCGAGCTGGGGAGTGTTGTGCAGCCCGGGGTTGAGGCCGACGCCGAACATCCCGGGCCGGTCGCGGCCCGTGCCTCCCGTCCGGTACGGCGCGTCGAACAGTTCCGCCCCCGTTTCGAACGAGTGGTCGACGAGCTTTCCCTTGCGGAACCGCAGGACTCCGCCGGTCGCGATCCCCGCGTCGTAGTAGTTGGTCCGGTTGCTGACCACCGTGCCGTCGGCGACGCGCTCGTCGAGCGCGACGCGTACCGAGCCGCTCGGCAGCGTCACGAGCATGCCGAAGGGACCCGGCTTCTTCGGCACCGATCCGACGTTCACCACCGCGGGCCGGTGACGCAGCCCGAGGGTGAGGTCGGTCCCGTTCGAGTGGCGGATCCTCAGGCGCTTGCCGCGGGTCAGCGCCCGCTCGAGCGGCGCCGCCATGCGGGCCAGGCGGGTGGGGTCGACCACGCTGCCCCGGATGAGCTGGTCCATCCAGGTCGCCTCGTCGGCGCCGTAGGCACGGGCCAGGCTGGGGTACACGCGACCGAACTCGAGGCGTGCGCCCCGGACCCCGGCCTTGTGCGCGGCCTTGTACCACGGCTCGTTCCACGACAGCAGCCGATCCTGGGTCTTCTGGGGCAGCTCGGCGAACCGCTGCCGGTCGCCCGGTCCCCATAGGTGGATGTAGACGTCGGTCTCGCTAAGCGCCGCCCACTCGTGGGAGCCGACGGTGCCGAGCACCTCGACGAGCCCGTGCTCCACGCCGTCCCAGTACTCCGCCTCGTCCTCGTAGACCAGCAGGGTCTGCGCCCCGAGGCGTCGCGCCTCTCGGACGAGCGCCACGGACCAGGGAAGCGAATGGGTCCAGCCCTCGACGAGGACGCGCTCACCTCGGCGGACCTTCAGGTTCCTGGTGAGGATGGATCGCGCCGCCTGTCGTCGTCGGGCTTCGGGAACGGAGGGTTCGGCCATGCACCCCCAGACTCGCGGTACTATTTTGCCCTCGGCGGCCCCCGCGGTCGGTCGTCGCCTCGAGCCGAAGGCATCGTGCGCCGCTGAGGGCCGCGGGGGAGCCGGCAAGCACCATAAGCGCCCATGATTGGCAGCGCGTTGTCCCCAGTGGGCCCGTAGTATAGCTTGGACATCACGGAGGCCTCCGGAGCCTCAAACCCGGGTTCGAATCCCGGCGGGCCCGCGACCATTTCGTCCCAGAGCCCGTCGTGGAGGGGCCGTTAGTTCGAGGTTTCGCGGTTCTCCTCGAGAAGGTCGCCTGAGCCCACCCTTCCGGTGTTGAAGGACGTCCGAGGCGGCCGTGGGCGCTCGCCTCGGTGCCCCGACCACGCCGCCCGAGGAGGCATGCCGAGGACCACCCGATAAAGCCCGACGGGAGAGCCTGGGTGCAGGTCGGACGGCCCGGATCGGGGCCAGCAATAAGTCAATATACTTGACAGTCTATGACATTGACCAATGACGTCGCGACGCCCGAAGGGAGACCGCTACGCGACGGTGCCGCTCCCTGCCCTGCTTTACGCTACGCGAGGGACGTACACCCAGGCCGTTCACGAGGCCCAGCGGAAGATCGGCTGTGGTGACGTCCCGGCCTCCGGTCAGTTCATCTTGAACGCGATGGTGTGGAGCGGCGCTTCGCTCGAAGCGGTCGTCCGTTTCATGGGCCTCACCAAGCAGGCCG